>JAYEFL010000001.1:0-23090 GCA_034658635.1 Bacteroidota bacterium
GTTTGAAAAGGGTATGAGAAAGGGTTGAAAAAAGTACAGCCCTTTTTCCCTCCCTGTCAGGAGGGAGAGTCGGGGTGGGTCCGTTTGTACTAACAATGCCACAAACAACCATTGTCATCCCGGGCTTGAACCGGGATCTGGTAGAAGTTGCAGTGATGTTTCGGTTGGGTACGTTTTGCTATCCCTTAATAAAATAAACCTTCACCGCATCTCCATCAGACTTCTGAACAAAGTGTAAGAATTTGTGTTACAGTATGCCCCTTGGGCCAGGATTTATAGTGTGAAAATAAATATGCATGCAATGTAGGTTCTAGTTCTCACTCGTGTCAATTCTTTACTATTCTTTTTCTAAAGATATTATTCTGATTTTCAATCTGCAGAATTAAGACGCTGTTAAATATTGTAAGCTCTGACAGATTCAGTTGGATAGTTTTTCCTGAATTAGATATGGTATTACAGTCCTTTTCGTAAATAATCTGACCTATCATATTACTAATGCTAATGTTCACCTCTCCCTCAAATACTTCGGGCAATTGTATAGTGAGATTATCGTTGAATGGATTTGGGTAGACATTGATTTCATGTGGAGCAAATCCCAGTTGATGAGTGCTTGTAGTTGATCCGGCAATTGAATCAATATAGTTAATGCATTGTAGCATTACGTTGGTAAACTCAGGGAAGTAAAAATCGTGTCCGACTCCTTGCATAGAAACGAATTTGGCTTTCCCTTGATTTTGCATTAATTGATTGTATGCCTCCTGGCAATTTGCGTAGTTTGCATCTGCAGTACCAGAGGCAAAACAAACCGGCATATCTGAAGTAAAATCATAATCCCCATCAGTCCAGTTGGGTATATATGCATTAAAAGGAATGACACCCCGAAAATCAAATATCTTTTCCAGTCCGTATTTCAAAGTAGTTCTTCCATTGCATGATCCACCGGTGAGGTATACATATTCTTCGTCGATATTGAATCGCTTAGTTGCATATTCAATAGCCTCAAGAATATAGGCGGGATCAGGAACATCTATATTATTTATTGTATTATGGCAGTCTGGTGCAACTAGAATGGCATCTAATTCAAGACACAGTGCAATCAGGTTGTCTCTGTATCGTGAGTATTCATTTTCATCACCACAAATGTGCAGCCCGACAATCAATTTGTATGCCTGATTGGGATCATATTCTTCTGGCACAAAGAATCCCAGGTTTGTTGAGACACCGTCAATATTGATGTTGTTTGTAAAACGACCGACTTGTTTATTTTCATACCATCGAATTTGATTACCCTGATCACCTCCAACTACGATATCAAGATCCTTATCACCATCTACATCTCCGACACAAACAGGCCAGGCCCCGGCAAGATCCTGATCAATTATTCTAGTTCTCCATTGAACCCCATGTCCATCTGTGTTTTCATACCATGAGACCTCACCATTTAACCCGGCCCCGATAACATCAAGATCCCCATCGCTATCCAGATCCGACGCAAGTGCTGTCATTGATAAGCTTAAGGCATTATTGAGTACATGCTTAGGCCATTGGTCAGCCTGATCACCATTGTTTTCCCACCAGGATACTTCATTGACACCCCAGGCTGCTCCTAATACATCCGGCAGGCCATCATGATTAATATCTGCAATCTGAACCCTGTGTGAGCCGGTAAAAGTGTTAGTAATAACGGTTTTTTCCCATTCTGCCGGATCTCCACCCAGATTCATCCATATACTTACCTCATTGACATCACTTGCACCTCCAACAATATCCAGATCCCCATCACCATCTAAATCTGCTGCGGCTACTGATCTGGCACCTCCAAATTCCTGGTCTACGAATTGCTTAGACCATTGGCTTGCTTCGCCCATTTCATTACGATACCAAACTACTTTGTTTTCTCCGGCCCCTGCCGCAAGAAGATCAGGTTTCTGATCCTGATTAAGGTCGCAAATGAACAGCTCATGAACATTTACAAGGTTTTGGTCAACATATGTCTTATCCCAGCCTCCATCGCCAGTATTGCGGTACCAAACAACATCATTATCATCCCATGATCCTGCTGCTACATCCACCAAGCCATCCTGGTCAAGATCACCACAGACAACAGTGAAGACCTTCTTAAGTCCCGGATCAATGGTATGTGAAGTAAAGCGGGTAGGTTTCTCGCCAATATTCTCATACCAACAAACTCCCTGCCCACCAGAGCCAGCAACAATATCCTGGTCACCATCACCATCCAGATCTACCATGCAAAGGCTTGTAGCCCTTGTAAATGGATCTGCCAGAATATGAGTTGAAAAAGTAGATTGAGCCCATCCACCAATAGATGTTATCAATGTGCAGGCGGATAATAGCAAACGGATAAATAAAGTCTTCATAATATAAATTTAAATTGGCAAATCACTGAATTGCAGGTCTGGTATTTCTATAGAATGACAATCTTTTTCAGGACTCTGTGCATATCATGCATGACCAGTACTAAATAGTATGTTCCGGCAAGTAAATGCTTAAGCTGCAATTTAGTATATGTGCTTGCAGAAGAGCTTGCCGGGATCTGCTGATGAACCAGCTGTCCGGTTTGAGAGATAACCCGTATCGCAATAGGAGCGCTCCTTTCCCAGCTGACAGTTATTTCACCAGAGCCGGGATTTGGGAAGAGCTTGATTGAGGGGGAATAATTCTTATGCTTAGCAGAACTGGTCAGTTCTGTCTTAAAGCTCCGGGTTTCGCTGTAAACGGTGTGCTCATTTTGTGTGTATGCAGAAACACGCCAATAATATGTGGTATTGGTCTGTAAATTATCAACTGTATATTCCGGATTCTCTGTACCATCAACGACTAGCATATTGATGAAATCATGATCAGTGGCTATTTCAAAGCGATAGTAGCTGGCTTTGTAAACCTCATTCCAGCTAAAGCAGGGTGATTTGGATGATACTTCTTCTTGCTTGTCTTCGGGATAGTTTAGAATTGGCGGAAAGCATGTCTGAAACACATCAACAAAGAGAATGCGATCCGTTTCTAATTCAGGAATACAAAGTACATGTGTTTCAGGATTAAAAAAAATATCACCCGGTGTTGTGAGGTTATCCAGATATACTTCAGGTGCTTGCGAGAAGTCTTTATCAAATTTAATAATTGCTCTTGAAACATGGCAGGCTACATAGAAATTGCCACAATTATCAGTCGTAATACCATCGCAGACTGAATAATTGGTTTCCAGGATGGTGGAAGCTGCACCGCTTGCCAGATCGAATTCCATGATGGGGGAATTCGTTCGTGAGAAGCAGGCAACGATTCGGTTATTTTCAATGTCTACGACCAGTCCGTTTATTTCTTCGAGATTCCCTGATACCCACTCTTCAACATTTCCGTTTCGTGTATCAATTTTATAGATGATTTCCTTGTTTCTGTCACCGAGATATAGAAAACCACTGGTATCAACTGCCAGGTCATTAATCCAAAAGTCGCTGACATTTACATGAAAAACCCGCTGACCTGTTTCAAGGTCGAAACCATTAACAAATCCTCTGTCAGAGACATAGAGAACATCTTCAAAAATTGCCAATCCTTTGGGCCCTTCAGTATGAGCCTGGTTAAAATATGAGTATTTATCTTCTGCCGGATCATATGCGATGATGGATCCATTTTGCCCATCGGCATGGTTGGATATCAGGTATCGCTGATGTGATGAGTCGTAAATGATGCTTTCCGGAGTGTTGGGTGCAGCTGTGCTAGTAAAATCTTCTGTCACAGTGGCTTCAATGGCCTGACTAATGATTTCAAAGTCGCCGGGAACTTCCCGTGCTTTTGTTATTGAGCTCGTAATTATTCCCGTAAGACAAATTGTGAGCAGGAGTGTTTTTTTCATTTTTCTTCCCCCATGAATTATCCTCATAGTACGTGATCAAAAGAGATTATTTTGTATACAATTATGTGCTTGCCTCAAACCCGGTACTCAAGTATTATTTTATATTTTTATCATTTTTTTCGTGACAAATTGCTCTTTTGTGCAAATGGTGTAAAAGTATATTCCGGGATCCAATTCTGAGCCATCAATTACAAACTTGTACTCTCCCGGAGGTTTAATTGGAACAAAATCATTTATCTTTCGTTTACCAGCGATATCAAATACCTCAATGGATATAAATGTAGATTCAGTTAGTGTATACTGGATTTCTGTTTGATAAGTGAAGGGGTTTGGAAAGCAGTGTATTTGGTTTTGTGTAGTTTCGGCTTTGTCATTCAATCCAGATGTGTTATAAGTCATATTTAAGCAATTGGGTCCGCCAAATACCCCCATATCATTTGAGACAGTGCCAAGGCTTGGAAATAATGCCATTCCCGGATTTTGTGGATCTTCTATGTCATTGTATTGAACCCCTGAATTTCCGGCATCTATACATGGCGAGCTGGGTGTGAGTTCAAGCATAGGACCAGAAAACCCCGGGTCAATATCCAAATTACCAATACCGTCAAATCCACCCTCAATGATTGAATAGCTGATGTCTATTGTACCACTTTCAGCAAGGTGAATAAGATTTCCGGTTCCCTGCACGTTTCCCCAAATGATATTATTTCGGGCTACTATATGGCCTAACCAGATATAAAATGCACCTCCAGACAAAGTAGTTTCATTGTTAGTGATGGTATTATTTTCAATGATTGCTGGTGAAGATCCATTTCCGATGGTCCAGAATGCAGCGCCCCCATAAATTTTTGGGCCTTTATTGTTGCTTATTATGTTATTTTTAATCACACAGCCAGAATAATCGATTACTATTCCTGCACCGTAACAGGCTGAATTATACTGGATCTTATTATTAATGATCAGTGGATTTCCTCCATAGGTTAGAATTCCACCGCCTGAGGCTCCACTAACTCCTGTATCATCATCACAATGATTGCCGATGATTATATTATTTTTAATAACAGGTGAACTTTTGTAGATGAGAATTCCTCCTCCGCTGTGCCATGTATAAGATGGGAATTGGGGATCAATCCAATCAGAACCAGAGCCATCGGTAATGGTAAAGCCTTCAATTACAGCTGATCTGCTTTCTCCTTTGCAAAAAATCAGGCAACTTGCTGAATCAGGATTGCTTGGGGAACTGCCATCAATAATAGTATTTTCAATATCTCTTAAATCCTTGGTGAAAATGTATTGACTTACAAGCACTATATTTTTGCCTGAGAAATTGAGGTTTTCAAAATATGTTCCCCGGGCCACCAGTATTGTATCATGGTCGGCAGCTGCAGCAATGGCTTCAGAAATGGACTGAAAGTCTCCCGGAACTTCAATTACTATAGCTGTGCTTGTTGTTGATCCTGCTATCGAATCAATATAGTTTATACATTGTAGCATTACGTTGGTAAACTCCGGGAAGTAAAAATCGTGCCCGACTCCTTGCATAGAAACGAATCTGGCTTTCCCTTGATTTTGCATTAATTGATTGTATGCCTCCTGGCAATTTTCGTAGTTTGGATCTGCAGTTCCTGTTGCAAAACAAACCGGCATATCTGAAGTGAAATCATAATACCCGTCAATCCAGTCAGGTAGATATGAATTAAAAGGAATAACACCCCGGAAATCATATATCTTTTCCAGTCCGTATTTCAAAGTGGTTCTACCATTGCATGATCCACCTGTGAGGTATACATATTCTTCATCGATGTTGAAACGCTTTGTTGCATATTCAATAGCCTCAAGAATATAGGAGGCCTCAGGAAGAACTACATTAGTTACTGAATTGTGGCAATCTGGTGCAACAAGAATGGTATTTAATTCAAGACACAATTGTATCAGGTTATCTCTGTAACGTGAGTATTCATTTTCATCCCCGCAAATATGTAATGCAACAATTAATTTGTACGCCTGATTTGGATCATATTCTTCTGGAACAAAGAATCCCAGATTTGTAGGAACTCCGTCGATTTTGATATTGTTAGTAAAGCGACCCACTTGTTCATTTTTATACCATCTGATTTCATTTGCATCGAAACCTCCTACCAACAGGTCTATGTCAAAATCATTGTCATAATCCCCTGCGTGTGCTGGCCAGACTCCATCAAAATCATCTGTTAATACTGTTTTTTTGAAGCTGGGATCAGTTTCTCCTTTGTTTTCATACCAGGCCACTTGATTACTGGCCTGAGCAGTTCCAAGTACATCCAAGAATCCATCAGAATTTATATCTACTGCATAAGCAATAACTGCACCGGTAAATGCATTGTCAACAATATGCTTTGTCCATACACTTCCAACTCCATCATCATTTCTCCAAATGGATATTTCAGCTGCCATATAGGCTGTACCCAGAATATCCATATCACCATCACTATCCATATCAGCTATCTGTATCCTGTGTGATCCGTTAAATGAGTTTGTTAAAACATTTCTGGTCCAATTCACCGGACTACCTCCCTCATTTCTCCACCACACCACCTCGTCGGTATCAAAAGTGGCCCCTGCCACATCATTATCACCGTCGCCGTCAATGTCCCCAACATGAACTGATCTGGCACCAGGTTCATTACCACTGACCACCTGCATCGTCCATTGAGCAGGATCGCCACCATCGTTATGCCACCAGCTGATCTCATTTGAGCCCATACTGGCCGCAAAAACATCCTGATTGCCATCCATATCAAAATCACAAACGTATATTTCATGCGGCTCACCAACATTTGTGGATATTATATGCTTTGACCAGGAAATCGGATCTCCTCCCAGATTTTTGTAGTAAATAATCTGGTCCTTATCAGTAGATGCAGCAACAATATCAGGCAGACCATCCCGAACAATATCTGCCACAAAAACGGTTAAACAAACTCCGCTAGCCAGATCAATAACTTGTCTTGACCAGTTGACAGGGTTTCCACCCTCGTTTATCCACAATACAATCCCGGTAACTCCAGATCCGGCAACAACATCAATATCTCCATCCATGTCAATATCAGCAGAAAAAATTCCTGCAGGTGAGTTGAAATTGTCATCAATGGTTTGATTTTTAAAACTTGTCTGAGAAATGCCCTGACTAGAGATAATCATGACAAAAAGCAATAAGGTGGTAGAAATCAAAGTAGCATTCCTTTTCATAACAACATGTTTTCAACGAATACAGCTATTTTATGCTAATAAAAAAAAAGAGATCGACCAACAAATAAAGAAATAGCCCAACTTACGGATCAGCACACACAAAGCCCGATTGTCGACGATTTATAACAGTTTGACGACAGTACTGAGTCTTGATGTAAATCTGTCAGCTCTTAAGACAACTAATTCCAGCCAATTGTAATGAATTTTGTTTCCAAGGCCTTTGTGGGTAGGTTTCAGTGACTTAATGGCGGTCTCTGGTACATCTGTCTCCTTTATCCAAAGATTCCGCTGGTCATACAACTGAATATTCAACTGGCTATCCTGATTCCCGATTTCCCTGTCCACTAATCTGGCCAGGCTGCTCTGTAAACCGGAAGATCTTCTGAATGATTCTCCTCAATTTGTTCAAAATACTCACTAACTATAGCAGTACGTAATTTTGGCCATTCATACTTTTCATTCCACTTCATGATTACAATGCTTGAATTGCAAGTTTATTGAAAAGATATCATCCCAGGTTAGCCCCGGGACTTAATAAAATAAACCTTCACTGCATCTCCATCTGTCTCCTGAACAAAGTGCAAGAATCCCAGCGAAACCCCCTTGTCAATAAGGGGGGCAGGAAGAAATGGAGCCATTATCTCATAGATTTCACCATCATTGAGGCTCTTCAAATCAGCAATAACCTGATGAACCGGATGCTCGCCGGCTTCAAGTGAAGGTCCTAAATCAAAAGAATTAACGACTTTCGAAGTGTCCAGCCAGGCTGGTTTGTCATAGTTCAGATCGTAATTATCAGGATTATGATCCAGGGCTTCTAATTCCTGATCAGTCTCCTTTCGGAGGATATTAACTAAATTGTTTACTTTCATATTTGCAATGCTTGCGGCCTGCTGTACTGTGGCAATTTTCGCCACAGTTTTACGCAAAACCGGATTTTTCAATTTCTTAAATAATGGCACGATCTCAATTAACCGGGCCTCCAGTTCGGGGAAATTTTCGAAAATTTCCATCAACCTGGTTTTGGGTGTTATTAATTTACTCATAAGATAATATTCTTTGTTCTCCTTCAAGGGCCCTGTATCCTGTCAAATCCTGTGAGACCTCCAGTGTTCCCATATAATCACCGTTATCGTCTTTTAGCGCATAGTAGGCTATATGGATAAGTTTCGGACCCATTTGAATCCAGAAGGGTGCATAAGTTTCTTTGCCCGACTTAAAGTCTTCCAGTATCTTCTCAACGATATGAACACTGGATGGGGGATGGCAATGCCTGACATCACGATTTATAATTGCCCGGCTGCGAGTGAAAATACGGTCAGCACTTTGTGAGAAGTATTTAACCTTGTCGTTTTTGTCCACAAAAGTTATATCCACAGGCAGTGTATTCAGTACTTTCATCAGCTCATCTGCCTGGAAAGAACCTGTTGGCAGTTGAATTCCTGATCCGCTTGTTTCAGCATCAATTGTTGTTGTATCCACACCTGTTGGCTTCCATTCTACTTTTGGATCATAGATGCAATAGCCAATTTCAAGAGTCTGATTATTAATATGATACCAATCCTCTTCCGAGAGGTTGTCCATGCTCATCGGAAATAGGATTTCTTCTTCCTTAATAACCATTTCATCCACTGCGAAAATGGCCGGGGTCATGATCATCTCTGCCGTAGCCAGAAATTCCTCTCGTTCAATATCCGGGGTTCGTAATATCTCAATGCTTCCTTTAAGCAGTTCCCTGACCTGATCATGTTTGCCCCACATAACCTGTGGAGGACCAGTTATCCCTTTTTGCTCCAGGTACGGAAATACCAGGTATTCTTTACGCTGATAATGTTTGTCAACATCCAGTAGGAGGTTAAATTTCTCCAATAACAGAGGTAAATAGTTACCCATGTCAGCATTGGCATTATCTTCAATGGCTTTTAGCAAATTGCGGACTTGTGCAGTTACCTTTTTCAGCTCTTTGTTTTCCTGAATGAAAATATCCAGCGGGTGTCCGGTTGGGATATCAGCAGCTTCTGATAAATCTATATTGCCGTGCATAACAGCAGAATGGATATCGCAAAGCTTCAGTATTTCCTCCTCTGGCAATCCCTCTGCAATCAGTTCCTGCTCAACTTCCACGACCTCACCATAAGGTACGCCATCAAGAGAGTCCATTAAATCCTGCCTGACTTTATCAGGGTTCTCTCCATCATGGAGTTTTAAAATCAAGGCTTTAAGCTTTGATTTTCTGTCTTTTGAATTGTCTATTAGTTCACTCATTATTTCGGTTATTCGGGGACTCAGTTATTCTGTTATTCCGTTATTCAGTTATTCGGTTATTCGGTTATTCGGTTATTCTGTTATTCGGTTATTCGGTTATTCGGTTATTCGGTTATTCTGTTATTCGGTTATTCGGTTATTCGGTTATTCGGTTATTCTGTTATTCTGTTATTCTGTTATTCTGTTATTCTGTTATTCGGCCCTTCGACTCTGCTCAGGGAGCGGTTTGCCAAACTTCCGGTGGCTGAGCGGAGTCGAAGCCTGTTCACTCGTTCACCAGTCTTTTCTCTCCTGTTCTTTTTTGTAATTCTGTTATATCTTGTGATACTTCTAATACGCCCATGTATTCTTTTTGTTCGTTTCTCAGGGCGTAGTAGCTTATTTGTATTTTTCTTCCGCGGAAATCTATCCAGAACTCTTCCAGGTCTTTTTCTCCGCTTTTAAAGGATTTCAATATTTTGTTCACTGCATCCATGCTCTCCGGGGGATGGCAGTTCTGTACTTTTCTTCCGATTACTGCTCTTGTTCTTGGGAATATGCGATGTGGCGGATCTGAGAAGAATTGGACTTTGTCTTCTGCATCTACGTAGGTGATGTCTATTGGTAGGTGGTTGAACAGGAGGTTTAGGGTTGTGGGGGAGAGGGCGCCTGTTGGGAGGTCGATTGTTGGGAGCTTGAATGTGGTTTCGGTGGGGCGCGATGGGGTCCCGGCTTCCGCCGGGATGACAATGCTTTTTCGTGGATTGTGGTGGGGGAAGGTTAGGTCTGTTGTGCTTTGATATGTCTCGTTTAGTACTACTTCGCCTGTTGTGTCGAGGATTACCGGGATTAGGATTCTTTCTTCGCGGAATTTTATTGTGTACATGGCGAAGAACAGGTCTCCTAACAGGGTGTTGAGATTATTTTCTTCTGGCAGGCCCTTGTTTACTATTGATATTTCAAGAAGGTCAAGCAATTCTTTCAGATTTCTTCGGATATCGTCGTGGATTGACCACATTACCTGTACGCAGCGGAAATCATCCCAGTATTTCTCAAGGATCGGGAATAGTAAGTTTTCTTTTATTTGGTAGACAACAGGATATTGATTGATGTCCTGGACTTTCTCTTTCAGGGATTCCAGAATTCTGACATTATCAGGCTGTTGATTAATCTCTTTAATCAGTGGTCGGAGGCCTTTGAGCTTATCATCCAGAACCTTGTTGTTCTCCATTAATGCATGGAGAAATCCACCCGATACAGGTTCTGGAACTGGCAGTGCTGAGAGCGCCTGATAAAGAAGGTTAAGTGCTTTGGAAATTCCGGTCTTCATCTGATCCATCGGGATTTCTTTTTGCACCAGCTGGTCAACCACATCTATAACATCTGCAGGATTGACCTCATCTATAGCCCATTTGTGCTTCAGGTACAGTTCTTTGCCGGGCCTGTTCAGGGCTAGTCCTTCAAACAGATCGAGCAGGGCCTCAAGTTTTTTTCTTGTATGATCACCAGATTTTGTCATGGAGATAAGCTTTGTTCTGACCAACTTTTAGTGCCAGATCATGTATGGTTAATCGTGAAACTGTTTGTATATATTTCTCTCTGATTGGGTGATAATCATCATGCATAGGGCATGGATGTTCATCAGAACAATTGTCGAGGCCAAATCCACAGCGATTGAAATAGGATTCGCCTTCAAGTAGCTTTATTACATCATAAAGGCTTGTTGGATCAGCCTCTTTCTGAAAGTAAAACCCACCGCCACGACCTTTAGCTGAACTTACCAGCTTATGTTTGGCCAGTGTTTGTAGTACTTTCGCAGTATAATGGGCTGGCGATCCTATTCCTTTTGCAATTTCGGGTACTTTAGGCCTCTTACCAGCCTGATTCTCAGACTGAATAAATATTAATGCCCGTATACCGTATTCAGATGTTTTGGATAACATATCTTTGTTTGACGAAGCAAAGATATACAGAAATAAGATAAAAAGACCTCAATGTCTTAAAATATAAATATTCAATGAAAAAATACTTGTTAGCATTTGTACTATTTGTGATCGTGGGTTCTCCTGTTGTTGGGCAAGTAGCTACCATAGGGAGTGCTGCTGATACCACCACAGGTAAGCAAAGATTAATGAATGGTGAGTTTTGGCGAGATCAGGTACTGATCGAGCTTATGCCGTACTGGTATCAACATGTCAGAGATGAAGAACACGGAGCCTTTTACCTGAATTTATCCCGTGATTGGAAGCCAATGCCGCCATGGGATAAATTGCCGGCAATGATCAGTCGCCAGATTTTCAGTTTCTCAACTGCTTATCTTCTGTCAGGAGATGAAAAGTATCTCAGTGTTGCCCGTGAAGGGGTGGATTATCTGCTCAAATATGGCTGGGATCATGAATATGGTGGTTGGTTTGAAAGCCTCTATCAGACCGGCGAGCCGAAGAATACAAACAAACGTGCAGCCTCGCAGATCTATTGCAATGTCGGACTTACACAGTATTATTTTGCCACCGGAGATGAACGTGCTATATCCCATGTACTGCAATCCGTTAATATCCACAAAACGAAGTCTCACGATAAAAAGCTCGATGGCTATTACATGATGTTAAACAGAGATTTAAGCGTCAGTGATTCTTCAAAGGCAAAGCACTCTCATTACGGGCAGGGTTCACTTATGCCAGGCCTTATTCTGGCAACACGGGATTCATCAGTGATAAACTTTTCAAAAAAACTGGCTGATATTAGTATTGAACGGATGACCGATCCTGTTGGAGGCTGGATGTTAGGATACCCTAAGGGATTTGACAGGAAGTGGAATTATGTTCCTTATATGGTAGATGGAATAGAAAGCATATATCTGGGTGCATCATCAACTGCCGCTTTGTTCTTCTTACGTCTCTATTCTCTGACTGGAGAAGAAAGCTATCTGAAGCATGGCAAAGCTTTGGGAGATAAGCTTTGTGAGTACGGATGGGATCATGATCAGGGCTGGTGGCTGTATGCTGTAGATAAAGCACCGCCATATCGCCCGGCAGAATCGCAAAAAATATATTGGTGGATTCAGATTTATGGCGCCCTTTTGCAGCTTCAGCTTTACAATGCTACTAACGATGAACAATACCTGGAAAACTTCCTGAAGACCGAACTCTATTATGATCGCTACTTCAGGGATAGTGAATATGGTGGTATATTCTTAGGGCTTAATCCGGATGGATCATTCCTCGGAGAAGGCGAGAAAGCGAAGTCATGGCATACCTCATACCACGAAATTGAGCATGGGTTTCTCAACTATCTCTACCTCAATCTATTTGTGAACAATGAGCCTGTAGTGCTCTACTTTGAATTGGATGGCCCGAAGAAACATTTAGTCTCACCCGTGGAAAATCCGGAAGTGCAGATTACCAGAGTGCTGATAAATGGCAAGCCCTGGTCTGACTATGATGCCCGGGAACGTAGCATCACATTGCCTGTAGGTAACAAGCTGAAGGTAGAAGTCACCTTAAGTAAATGATTCATGAAAATCTTGATAGTTTAAAATTATGCTATATATTTGCATAAAATATGACTACGAGTCATAAAATAGAATACGTTAAATAAAATACACATGGGTATATCGCAACGCAAGGAAAGAGAGAAAGAGCAGCGAAGAAAGGATATAATAGATGCTGCCGAAAAAGTATTCTTTAAAAAGGGATTAAACAATTCAACAATGGATGAAGTTGCCAAAGAAGCTGAGCTCAGCAAAGGCACCTTGTATTTATATTTTAAAAGCAAGGAAGATATTCATTTTGAAATCAGAACAAGAGCCTTAAATATTCTATCAAAAATGTTTAAGAGAGCTATTTCTGAGAATAAAACGGGTTTTGAGAACTGTATGGAAATTGGGAAAGCCTATGTAGATTTTGTCAAAAAGCATAATAACTATTATAAAGCAATGATATATTTTGAAAATAATAATTGCAGTGCAGTCCCATTTCATGGCATTCGTGCGAACTATTTCAAAGAGAATAACCCTTTAAAATATTCAGAACAAACAATAATCCAGGGAATAGCAGATGGTAGTATCAGAAGTGATATTCCTCCAATGATTCTGGCACAAACACTTTGGGCACAAATGACAGGAGTTCTGCAGTTTATTGCAACAAAGCAAAATATACTTGAGTTTTCTGGTGTTACAGCTGAGGATATTATTGTCAGCCAGTATGAAATAGCAAGAAATGGGATAAGAAATAACGATTAAGAGCTTGAATCCTGATTGAATGAAACGTACCAAACAAGTAACCAGTAACCAAATGAAAACAAAACTAACATTCGCAGTGCTTATAATACTTGTAAGTCAGCTTTCTGCTCAAAATAATATTCTGGAAAAATATATTAATGAGGGATTGCAAAGCAACCTTACATTGAAACAAAAACAATACTCTTATGAAAAGAGCATACAGGTTTTAAAAGAAGCTAAAGGAATGTTTCTTCCGGGTTTGAGTCTTAACGCAAGATACTCGGTGGCTGATGGTGGACGTATGATTGAATTCCCGGTGGGTGATATGTTAAATCCTGTTTACAGCACACTCAATCAACTGACTCAAACAAATCAGTTCCCACAAATAGAGAATGAAAGAATTCCTTTTTTAAGACCTACAGAACAGGAAACCAAGTTGCGTTTAGTTCAGCCCTTGTTAAATCCACAGATCTATTTTAATTCAAAAATACAATCAGAACTGACAAATGCTGAAAGGGCTGATGTTGAAAGCTATAAGCGAGAATTAATTGCTGAAATTAAAATAGCCTATTTCAATTATTTAAAAACTTTACAGGTTCTTAAACTTACAGATAAGACAAGCGAGCTTCTGAAAGAAAACATCAGAGTAAACGAACGACTTTTTGCAAATGACAAAATTACAATTGACAATGTTTACCGTTCAAGAACTGAGCTAAGTAAGCTTGACAAAAGTATTGCCGAAGCTGTTAAGTATAATAAATCAGCAAAAGCATATTTTAATTTTCTGCTGAATAAACCACTTGAACTGGAAATTGAAATTTTGGATGAAAAGAAATTGGCTCTTTTTGAAAAAGGCCTCCGGTATTCACAGGAGAATGCAGTAAACATCAGGGAAGAATTGGATATGATCAAAAGCTATGGATATGCAAATGATTATAATCTTAAGATGAATAAATTCAACAAAGCACCGAACCTGACTGCTGTTGTTGATTATGGTTTTCAGGGTGAAGAATACAAATTTACATCTGGTGATGATTTTGTCATGGCTTCGTTTGTTTTAAGTTGGGATTTATTCAAGGGATTTCAAAACAATGCCAAAATCCAACAGGCAACTATCAACAAGCAAATTATTGAAACACAGTATAAAGAGGCGGAAAACCGGGTGAGACTGCAGGTCCTCGATTTATATTACGAAGTGGAGTCTGTCGAGAAAGCAATTATTGCAGCTAAACAGGAAAGATTTAGTTCTGCAAAATCATTTGAAATTATAAATAAGAAATACAATGAAGGACAGGCAAATCTCATAGAATTCATTGATGCGCGAACCACTATGACGAACTCCGAAATTAATCTCATTATTGCAACTTATGATTATCAGATTAAATATGCAGAATTCGAAAGGGCAGCATGTTTATATGAGTTGAATGGTGAATAAATATAATGAACATGAAATATTCTATTAAAACTTTATCTGCAATATTTGTTGTCATATTGATTTTAAGTGCTTGTAAAGAGCAGGTTGCTGAAGAGAAAAGCATTGAAAAAGTAAAAGTCAGGACAACAAAGGTTATTGAAAAAGAGATGTCGATACCTGTTCATAGCTGTGGCAAATTATCTTCAAAAGAGGAATCAAAACTAAGTTTTAAAACAGGCGGGATTATCAGCGGAATTTTCGTTGATGAAGGTCAGGAAGTTAAAAAGGGACAAGTTCTGGCGAAGTTGAATCTCTCCGAGATCCAGGCACAAGTGAATCAGGCAAAACTTGGATTGGATAAAGCTGAGAGAGATTTCAGGAGGGCTAATAATTTGTATAATGACAGTGTTGTAACTCTTGAGCAAGTACAAAATGCTACGACTGCGTTAGATATAGCGAAATCAAATGTTGAAATCGCAGAGTTCAACTTGCAGTTCTCAACAATTAAAGCTTCTTCAAATGGTACAATATTAAAACGAGTTGCTGAAGAAAATGAAATTGTCGGACCCGGTAGTCCCGTGTTTCTGTTTGCGTCAACTGATAACGATTGGGTAGCAAGGGTGAGTATTACAGATAAAGATATTTTTTCGCTGCTGTTAAACGACACAGCAGAGATTAAATTTGATGCTTATCCCAATAAGATATTTCATGCAACTGTTACCGAAATTGGAAGCTCAGCCGATCCTTACACTGGCACTTATGAGCTTGAGCTGACATTAAAACCAACAACTGAAAAACTTGCTTCCGGATTATTTGCAAGTGTGGATATTTATCCTTCAAAAAAGGAGAAATTCATGATCATTTCTGTTAATGCTCTTATTGAAGGTAATGAATCGGAGGGGTATATTTATCAGGTCACTAAGAAGAATCAGCCGAAGAAATTGAAGATTGAAATTCAAGGAATTATTGATGGAAATCTTATTATAAAGTCAGGAGTAGAACCAGGAACCGAGATTATCACTGAAGGAATGAGTTATGTTATCGGAACATCTGAAGTTGAAGTGGTAAAATAAATCTCTGAAAAATGAAACTACCGAAAATAGCCATTAGCAATTATCAATTTACAATCATTGTATTCATACTGATTACAATAACCGGATTGAATTCATACCTGAATATGCCCCGCATGGAAAACCCTGAGATTAAAATGCCGGGGGCTTCGGTGATGATATTGTATCCTGGCACCAATCCCGTTGATTTGGAGCAATTAGTGGTTACTCCAATTGAAGATGTCTTGAATGAATTAGATGATATAAAAAGAATTGAAACAACTATCAATAACGGCTTCGCAATAATTAGTATTGAGTTCTACTTTGGAACTGATGCTGATGACAAATATGATGATGTTGTAGAAAAAGTTAATACCATAAGAAATAACCTGCCTGCTGATATATATGACATCAGTTTTATGCAATGGTCTGTATCGGATGTTTGCATGATGCAACTTGCCCTTGTTTCTGACAGCATTGAATACAGAATTTTGCAGAAAAAGGCAGAGAAACTTGAAAAAGAACTGAAAAAGGAAATTGGTGTAAAAAAAGTAGAAATTTTTGCTTATCCCGAGCAGGAAGTACGGATTTCGCTTGATATTGAACAAATGGCTCAAATGAATATTTCTCTTGACCATATTTCCAATGCCATAAAAAGCAGTAATGCAAATATTCCCGGTGGATCAATAAAATTGGATGATAAAAGCTTCAGCATAAAAACAAGTGGTTCATACACTAATCTTGATGAGATAAGAAATACTGTTATTAATTCATATCAGGGCAGATTAATTTATCTGAAGAACATTGCAACCGTAGATTTTGATTATGAAGACACGAGATATCTGGCACGTTTATCTGGGAAAAGAGCATTGTTTATTACTGTTAAGCAAAAAGAAGGACGAAATGTTTTTAATACAACTGAAGGCGTTAAAGCAAAAATAGATGAATTCAGAGAAAACCTGGATGACGATATTAGTTTGGAATATGTTTATGATCAGTCTGTAGGAGTAAGCGAAAAGATCAATAATTTTCAGTCAAATCTTTTACAAGGGATAGTCCTGGTAGGTCTGATTATTTTGCTTGCACTCAGCTTCAGATCAGCATTAATTGTAATAACCGCAATTCCTTTATCAATCATTACAGGTCTTGCTTTTGTTGACTGGGCAGGATTCGGATTGGAACAAATGTCAATTGCAGGTCTGGTAGTTGCTTTAGGTTTACTGGTTGACAATTCCATTGTTATGACCGAAAATATCAGCCGGTTCCTGTCTATGGGATACAAACCAAGAGATGCAGCAATAAAAGGAGCTTCCGAAATAGGGTGGCCTATTGTAAGTGCTACAGCTACAACCGTTTTGGCATTCATCCCAATTATTCTGATCCCTGAAAAAGTAGGACAGTTTATGCGAAGTAACCCTGTAGCTATAATTGCCACTCTTTCGGTTTCATTATTTATCGCTCTTACATTAACACCTCTTATTGCGAGCAAAATATTTAAGCAAAAGCCAAAAAGCAATGCAATTGATACTAAAAAGAAAAACAATCATAGATATCTGAGGCGTTTTATTGAAGGGCCCTACAGAAGAATTTTATCATTTTCATTATCTCATAAGGTTCTGATAATAACAGCTGCTATTACAGTTCTGTTTGGCTCCTTGTTTATGGTGAAATATGTCGGATTCAGCTTATTTCCTAAAGCTGAGAAACCACAGTTTCTGATCAAAATAAATCTGCCAGAAGGTTCTAATCTTGATAAAACCAATAGCATGGTCTATCAGGTTGAAGCTGTTTTAGATACAATTGAAGATGTAAATTATTATGCCTCAAATATCGGGCATGGCAATCCTCGCATATATTATAATGAAATCTCAAAAAGCTATATTGAAAACTATGGCGATATTTTTGTCTTTCTGAAAGAGTATGATATTGAGAGGTTTGACAATCTGATTTCACAATTGCGAAAAACATTTAATGATTTTCCGGGTGCTAGAATAGAAGTTAAAGAATTTGAGCAGGGAACGCCAATAGCCGCTCCGATAATGGTATATATTGATGGCGACAATATGGATGAACTTAGAAGAATAGCTTTAGATGTAGAGAAATTCATTAGAAATGAAACCGGAACAGTAAACATTAATAACGAATTAGCAAAATCACGAACCGACCTATTTCTTAATATCAATAAAGAGAAAGCTAATTTGTTTGGTGTTCCAATACATGAAATTGATAAAACCATCAGAGCAGCTATCACCGGAATGCCTATTTCGAAATTCAGGAATCAGGAAGGTGAAGAATTCAATATTGTAATGAGATTGCCGTTTGAAGAAAGAGTCAAAATGAGCGATTTTGACAAGATCTATGTAAAATCAATGTCCGGCAAACTGATACCATTAAAACAACTTGCATCTATTGAGTTTAAAAAAGCACCAAGTTTGATAACACGACATAATCTGAGCCGAACCGCCCTGATAACTGCTGATATTGAAAAAGGTGCAAGTCTCGACGAAATAATGAAGCCGGTAATTCAAAAGTTAAAAGAATATCCTTTTCCAAACGCCTACGCATATCGAATTTCCGGGGAGCTGGAAAGCAGGGGTGAAGCATTTGGCGGAATGAAAATTGCAATGATTATCGCTCTGATTTCAATATTTGCTGTTCTGGTTCTTCAGTTCAAATCATTCACTCAGCCCTTGATTATTTTTACTGCAATACCATTAGCCTTAATCGGCTCAATATGGGCCTTGTTTATTACTGGTAATACCTTCTCATTTGCCGCATTAATTGGTTTATTAAGCTTAATAGGGATAGTAATAAACAATTCGATAATACTGGTTGATTACACAAATCGCCTCCGAAACGATGGTAAAACAATAATTGAGGCATTAAAAACTGCAGGTGAAACCCGTTTTACTCCAATTATTCTAACTACCCTGACAACAATCGGCGGATTATTACCATTGACCTTACGCGGAGGCACAATTTGGGCGCCAATGGGCTGGGTTATCATTGGCGGATTGTCGGTTTCAACAATACTTACCTTGATTATTGTACCGGTTTTATACTATGTTTTTTCAAGTAAAGTAAAACATATTTCTCAGCAATAGAGAAGCTTAATAATAATCTGAAACCATAAAAAGGTGAAATAGCCAAAAAGATAATCGATAACTTCAGTAAATATATTCCAAACCTTAAAGACAGAATTGTATACCAGAATACTGCAACACCTTTAACAATAGAAAGGTATACCCTTGCAACCGAAGGAGGCTTACAGAGACTGGCACATACTATCAACCAAAACGGAAAAGCAAGGGGCTGTATCAAAACACATATTGAAAATTTATATCATACAGGGCAATATAGTTTTCCAGGTGCAGGAATTATTACCGTGAGTGTTTCTGGTAACTTATGTGCAGAAATGATCGTAAGAGAATTATGACTACGAAAACAAAAATTACCCGACGTCTGTTTTTACGAAAAGGTTCCCTCGTTGGAGTAACTTCAGTCGTTGGTGCCTGGATGATTCCGGAATTTCTTCGTGGTATTTCACTCAGAGATCATTGCAGGAAGAGTGGAGCCGTGACTCCGATTTGCCAAATTAAAAAGGAACTATATGTGCCTTCCCCTGAACCACGGGTGGGCACCAGCGTCAGTATGTCTTATATTGGCAGGAAGCTGCGACGTGAAGAGATACGTAGTACGATCCGGTCGAGCGACTGGGCTGATACAATACGACGGCGCACATCAGAAGACAACGGCAAGAACTGGTCTGAATGGGAGCTCGAATACAAAGAGGCTCCAACCCAGGGAGAGTTTACGCAAGAGGGCGGGGAATCCCAGCGTGGAACAGGTCCCTATGATCCGGTATCAGGCCGGCTAATAAAACCCGTCTTTCAGCGCATTATTACGGGTAAACCCGAAGTGGCCATGAAAGAGATTTGGAAAGGGAATCGCCTGTTCTGTGATCATGGTTTCTATCAACTTTCTGATGACGACGGCCTGACATGGGGAAAAGCGAAGCAATTTAAGTATGAAAACGGTCCTGACTTCGATCCTGACAATTGGGGAGATTCGGAGTACTCCCGGACAAACGAGATGTACATCGGACAGGCCATTGCCCTGTCGAATGGCACTGTTATCATTAGCTCAACTATTCCTGTACCTCACAGGGACGAAGAGGACGAGAAATTTCCATCGGTGTTCCCTAATGATTACCGGGATGGCTGTGTTGCAGGTGCTGTGTGCTTTGTCGGACGGTGGAATAAAGCGCGGCAGGACTACGACTGGACAAAATCAAAATCCGTTTTTCTTCCCCGAAAGAAATCTACCAGGGGGCTGGTGGAGCTCAACCTCAGTGAACTGAAGAACGGCAACCTGCTCCTCACCATGCGGGGCTCTAATACAGGGCTGGATCCGTTGAAGTATCCCGGGAGAAGATGGTTCTCCATATCGCAGGACGGTGGACTCAGTTGGAGTGAGGTGAAAGATATGTGCTATGACACAGGGGAGCAGCTTTACTCGCCGGCGTCTATCGCCAGAACCATTCGCAGTTCTAAAACAGGCAAACTCTATTGGGTGGGTAATATTCCTGATGTTCCACCCGATGGGAACTCACCGCGATACCCCCTCCAGATCGTGGAGATCGATGAAGAAGGTCCGTCTTTTAAAAAGGACACGGTTACAGTGATCGACAATCGTGACCCGGAAAAAGACTCTGAGCACTTGCAACTTTCAAACTTTTCGCTCTTTGAGAACCGTGAGACACAGGAAATGGAGATGTACCTGATACGTCTGGGTGAACACGGTGGAGGTCCTGATATTTGGACAGCAGATGCTTACAAATACACTCTAGTCTTTTAAGATATCCTTGAAAACAGTCGATTTTAGTGTGGTAATAAGTTCATCCTTAGGAGAATAGCCAGAGAAGAAATAAACTCCAACAGCTCCTTCCGCTCGGGATATTTTTACCGATTCAACCACTCTCTCTGGGGTGTTATTGTTATGTGAAGAAGAACATGCTATCGAAAAATATTACTACTGTTGCAAGTACTAAAGTTGTTTTATGATTTTTCATAAGCGCATTATTTACTCAGATTTACGGAATTCAAAACAAAGAAAATCCAAACCAGGAAGCTGAAGTTTTATGGAATGATCACTTGCCTCTGCGTCAGCGTTTTCCTGAGAAATGAGATTAAACCATTGGAAGGCTGAATCGTTTGGAACATTTAGCGGTTTCAGGGTAATCTCAAGTTCGTAGGTGTTATGGTTTATGACAGCCACCCTGAATCCTTCATCAGTTTTTGTAATTGCAATATCTACATTTTCATTGGTTCCGACAATATCCACCACACGTGATACATGACTGGCTACCATTGTATTATCAATAATATCACGGATTAGTTCAGGGAATTGCTCTGCAGCCGTTTTGGCATCAGTCACAATAGTAGCAATTGCACCTTTACCATATCGGTTTATCAGTACCGCGGGAGAGCCGTCTTCAAACTCAGCGAAAATTTCAGCACCGGTAGATCTCCATAGTGGAAGGCGAATGTTTGGTAAATAAAACTTATCACCGGTAGAAACACGGCTACCGGATGATTTTGTTACAATTATTGAGGAATGTGTTTTGGGCTCCCCTTCCTCCAGACCAAAGAAATTCTTCCGTTCGTAACTGCTTGCTCTTGCCATAGGTATTTGCGGACCAAAGGCAATAACAACACCTCCCTGTTCAACAAATGGCTTTATCCAGTCGCTGTCAGTTCTTTTGAACCCGGATATATCAGGAAGTATCAGAATCTTTTGATCTTTTAGCAAGTGGGGGAGAACATCCTCATTTGGATGATTAGGCCAATATGGGTAATCTTCATCCAGGGCTGGTGAATAAGGCAGGATGTCAACCGGAATTCCTAATATCCTGAAAGCATCCAATGCGGGAAGGAAACTTTGTGACCAACGTTCAATCACCCAGTCAGAATGCGGGAAATAAAATGTGAGCTTATTGGGAGTTTTTGAGATATTATCCCATATCAGATCAAAGGCTTTCATCCCATCCACAACAGCCTGACGACTTTGCCGGATCTCAGGATGATTCTTTGCCGGAGCATAGATATTTGAACTGTAAGTAAAAAAACTAATGCCATCAGATCCGGCAACTGTTGCAGCACTTAGTAATTCCGGATAAATGTTTTCATAGCTGGTAGTAGAATAATCCGGTGAGATCCGGTTTTCAAGGTAGCCAAACAACTCCACGTGAGTTATGGCAATTTTATCTTGCAGCCACTTTGCTCCTACGCCCAATGAACAAAAATCTTTGACCCGGCGTATTGGATACTTCTGCCGGTTGTCTGGACGGTAACTAGCCATTACCATACCCTGGTAAATGATAAGGTCTAATGACTCAATGATACCCAAATAACCGGCCAGCATCGGATCATCAACGTAGGGTGCACATCCTGTTAAGAGTCCCGGGTTCAGGGTTTTCGCATAATCGCAGAATTCTCGTATGTAAGGAGCAATATACGTACCACTGCCCTCCAGATATGTATAAAATCCCACCAGAGAGGGATGATGGTGGTAAAGAAAATATAGTTCCTCCATTATTGACTCGATCTCATCCATTCTTTCTTCAGATGGGGAGTTCCGTGTCAAATCCCAACTTACCGACAGCATTACAGGAAGACCTTCATCGTCACCATGTTGCAGTATTGCTTCAACAATATCCTTTGAAGATTCTGATGTTAAATCAGTTTTACATATTGTAGATGGAAAATATGCTTTCTTTCCTATGAGTCCGTGCGCGATAAGAAAATTGCCGCCAAGCTCGCTGAAATCATTCAAATAGTGCGAAATATTAGAATCCGGATCCTCACCCATGAGGGTTGAAGGATAAGTAAAATCTATCACCATTTTCCCAACCAGGAACGATGATTTGCCCACTGCCAATGGATTATTTTTGTTTCCTGTCCAGGCGTGAACTGCATATAATCCTTCCGGGGTATCACCGCTTAAAATCACCTCACCTTTATAAAAACCCGGTTTGTTTTGATCTTTCTCTAAGATCAATTCAAA
>JAYEFL010000002.1:0-23063 GCA_034658635.1 Bacteroidota bacterium
TATTGTTCTTGTGGTAGAACAATCATGTCAATTGTAAATTTAGTAATCTTCCCACTAACAACATCCGTATTGTAAGAAGAACAGTTAATTGTACCCAAATTCACCCAATTACTAAATGAGTATCGTTTACCCCAAACCTCAGCATATGTAGCGGTCAGATAAGATATCAACCATTGCGATGATTCAGTTGTAGTATTATATTCATCTGGATAATAAGGTCCCTCATTGAACCAGGAAAATCCGTCATGAGCTATTTTATAGATACTAAATTTCACATCATAATAGTAATCTTGTGTACCAGGGATCTTTCGTGGTACAAAATAATACCTTGTTAGATCAGGCTCTGGGGCAGGATCCGGATCAATAAATGATTGTGTTCCAAACGCCAGAGGCAGTAATATTGCTATACAAGTAGCAATTCTTAATATTTTTTTCATTTTTGTTTTTCTTAAGTGTTGTCTTTTTCCACCATTTTAACGATAGCATCTTGAACTATGCTTGCCCGGTGGAAGGTAGATATAACATTCTTCCAAAAAAGTGTGATTGCCCATGTAAACGGAGATCTGGATTATTGCTGTGAAATGGTCTGCAAGTATAAACAACAGATAATGTCGAATTAGATTGGTTTGTTGGAAAGCTATGTCAATTATAGTACTTGTAAAGGATTCTCTTTCCTCGATTGCCAATATCTTTTTGATGAAGAAAGAAAAGGCGATTGTTATGGATCTGGATATGATCAATATGTTTGTATTTATCAATATGAATTCTGCCAATTGATTCGCCTGAGTGGGGATCAATCTCAACAAGATAGGTAGCTTGAATATGATTAAATTCAAGAAAAAATCTATTATTGATTAAATCATAATGAACCCGACCAGTCCAATTATTACTTAGGTCAATCTTAATTTGCTTATCCCATAGCAATTCTCCGTTATTACCATGGCAAATAACCATTTGTTTGAAGAAATCAAAGATTAATATACTATCTCCTAAATCAAATAAAGCAGAGCTTACGGGGCGATAATTTGTTTGTATATCGAAATTTAGGTTTGAGATTTTGTTGTTAATTATACGTAGCTGCTTTGGATTTATAAATCCACGATTAATTTTACTAGTGTGTTGGGCCTTTAACTGCCTATTGATGCTTCCAGCAAAATATTCGTTTGAAACTTGCCCAACTCTATACAACAAATGCCTGGTAAGGTCATCAAATCTATTGATGTAATAGTCGTGATATTGTCCATTTTTTGATTTGAATTGGGTAATGCGATAGTTTTTTTTGTTTACCAAAATAGGCTTTATGTTCGCCTCGAATGACTCAAGGTCACATTTTGGTTTGAGATACAAACTATCATTGCAAATGTCAATATGATAAACTTCATTTTTTGTCACTGCATACAAATTGCCATAGCAGTCAGTAAAGAATTCCTTCAACGATGACATTGGTGTGGAGAAAAAGTGATTCCCTTCTAAATCGGTTAGAAGTAGCTCTTTGTTTAGTGGATTATTATTCCTGAATGTTTGAGCTATAATAAATCCCTTATGAATAATGAAATCAACAATAGAAAATGGTACCTCCACAAGCAACTGGATAGCGAGATCATTAGACCCAATAACGACTTCTTCAATTTGGAGTTGATCTTTAAACAGAACAAACGGGATTAATTGGTCCCTAAATATATTGTTGTACTGATCATGGTTTTGAATACTCAAGAACTCTGGTTTATAGCCTAAGTGTTTTAGCTGAAGAAAAACTGGGTAGCGTTCAAATCTGAAAATAAACTCTCCCGTGTCGTTTGAAATCACGCCTTTTCCTGTAATTGAATCAGCAATAGTTACACCTGCAAGTGGCTTTAGGGTTTTATCTTCTAGAACAACTCCTTTAATTGTGTATACGGTTACCTGTGCAATTAATTGGTAAGCCACAAGTAGAAATATGAAGGTTAATCCAATGAATTTGATCTTATTCATATTGCATTAGTTTGGCAAATTATTATTGTCAGTTAATGAAGTTTTAAGTATTTTCCTATAGATCCTTTGATAAAAAGGGTAAACCTTTTCTGGGTAAATAAAATATATCGCACCCCCATGAATACGGATATTTGTCATAGCATTATATCTTGGGATTTCTATCTCGGAACTGGTTTCTCCTGTTTCAGGATCAAATGGGACAAATCTCCAATGGTTATTGTTGTGATAGGTAATGTAAACGTTGTTATTTAGAGGATCAACAAGAAAATCGTCGTAGTGGAGAAATAAATTTGTGATAGTCGGATTTGGTTGGTAGTGAAAGCTAATGGGGACAGAACTTATTAATTCGCAACTGGGATTAATTGTGTGAAGCTTGTCATTATTTAAGTCTACTAAATAGAGGCTGTCTTGTATTTTGAATATTGATTCACTCCTAGTTTCCCTGAAATAGCCTCTTTGTTGGCTTACTATTAAATTTACTGTTCGAGCCCCTAGGTAATTGCCCAATTGTTTCAAACTACCTGGTAACCAAGAGAGGTCATCTGGTTGGTCCGTTAATTCTAAGATTGATTTTGGTTTTGGCATCGTAGAATCGATAAAATACAGATGGCTTTCATGGAGGTTAGGATATGACATAAAATAAACCAACCCATTTCCCAATGTTGCTTGGTATCCACCCATTATCTTGAAATATGTATCTCTTCTTTCCCCATGAAGTAGTCTAATTTGATTCTGAATCCCACTTAATTGAAAAACGGAATCAATAGTTTCCAAATGAACATAACCAAAGATATCTTTTTTAAATGTGGCGGGTAAATCTATCGGTAGTGAAGCAAGAGTATCACCTATAAGATTAGCAAGAAAGAGTCTGGTTTTTTTTGGTCGGTTTTCAATCATTCCGATAAACCATAAGTAGTATTTGTCAAACTCCATTTTGAACACAGAATAATCTGCATTTTGGGTTAGCACTTGCAATTTCTTACCTGAGACTAATATCTCTGGTATATGTGTTCGAATTTCCTCCAATAGAAATACCACAGTATCATTAGGGTGATAATTTAAGGTGAACGATTGAGCTCCGTACGATACATGAGAAATTGTTAGCTTAACTGGGTATTTTGTAACATTTATTGAAAAATATCCGCCCGGATCTGAGATTGATCCTACTTTTGCAGAAATTGTTATCGTTGCAGCAATAATGCCTTTACTAGTTTTATTATCAATTAGCTTGCCTATCAGAATTTGGTTTTGCGAATGAGCATTAATTCCAACTAGAAAAATGGCAGTAATAAAGATATGTTTGTAAAGGTTTTCCATCAATAAAGCTAGCATATCTGAAATGCTGTAGTCCTGTTTGGTACTCATGAAACCGTTAAGCAAATCTGGTGGGGTACGATCAAAGTTAGAGATTAATCTGGATTTATACAAATGGGAATGTTTCGATTAATTTTTCGTTTTTGGAAAATTAGACATACGGTTTGTAGGGAGAAGTCAAAAGCATATCAGGCTGGCATTAGTCAAACAGGAAAAAACAGGATTGACGTACTTATGAATCCCTTGAATCCCTGTTTAGCCTGCGTTTATCATTGACAAAAAAAAGGCCAGTTCATTTGTTTTGAACTGGCCTTTTGATTTTTATACTAATTGGGGCTTGGAGGAGGACCTCCGCAATTTCCGCATGTTACAGGGTTACAAAAATCCCAACCCATTACACATTGAAGAATTGTTCCACAAAAGACACCGTTAGCATAGCAATCGCCATTTGCATGAGCCTGATAATCTGGGCCTTGACCCCAGTACTCCTCGCCGTAACAAGTGGCGCAGTCCTCACCTCCACCACCTTCTGCAATCACAATACTACTAGAGAATCCAACTAGGAGAACAGTAATTGCAATGAAAAAGAATTTTCTTTTCATTTTTTTAGTTTTAAAAGATTAATAATTATTATGACTAAAGTATATTTCTTTAGCCCTTGAAAGATAATTTCTTGTGATTAGCTCGTTATTAATAAGCGGTTCATAGTAAAACCGAGTAGTTAATTTATCGCCAATAATAAAGAATAGTGGACCTGGATGTAACTCTCTCTCAAATCCCAAATCCTTATATTTTGTTGTATATATCGGAAGCTCTAGACCGTACTTAACCAAGACTGAATAAACACTTCTTATGCTCTCAGAACTACTGATTAGAACTATTGGTAATTTATTATTGTTGCTCAAATACGCTGCTATGTATCTAATTTGCTTGACAACACAATCAAAACATGATATCTCAGAGATGAAAAAAACCATGATGGATCCATTTTTGACTATTTCAGACCAACTTTTGATTTCATTTGTTTCACTGGTTAGGGGTACATTTGCTATTTTTTTATTTTCTAATCCAAACTGTTGCAGATAAATTTGTTCTATCAGTTGGGTATCAATGGAGTACGGGTTTCCGTCAGTGGTATTTTCCGAACTGGTAGGACTACAGGAAGAGAATAGTAACAATGCGAATATTACTAGAGTACCTTTGTTCATTTTGTTGTAACTTTCATTAATACAGGATTACTTTTAACATTAATTAGTTTAAGAATCTGAAACAAATCATCATTTTTTATTTTGGATAATAATTGCTCATCCTGACTCATGAGAATTAACTTTTCTGGATTTAATACACAAGCTATTGTTGAATCATTAACATTATTTTGGGGCCAAAACGAAGGGCCGAAATCAAAATTGTTGGATAATCCAAAAAAATGCTTTTCTTTTGGTGAGATAGTCAATATTTCTCCGTTTCTTTTTTTCAGGATATATAGTTGTCGTCTCCTATGTTGAAGTGCAATGAAAAACATATGTTCTTTAGATTCAAGTAAATGGCTAACAAGGAACATGCCTGAGTGTTTTGCAGAATTTAACGTCCCAATGTCCCTGAAAGCATCTCTTGGGATTGCATTACTTCCATAGTTTATTACCCATTTTGGAGCTAAGAATCCCTTAGGAGTTATACAATAAATTGTATCGTAGATGTACTCCCAAAAGCAAATTGAGTCAGAGCGAGTGTAGAATCCTGTATTACAAACAATGCCTTGTGGTTTCCCATTATTAGGCTGATTTCTAAACAGAAACTTGTTCTTAATATTACCAGTTTTGTCCATTACTCCGAGAGAGTATCCGCCGCAGACTTCCGTCAGAGGGTACGGTATCGCGAACACAACTCTTTCTCCTATAACTTTAAAGTATTGAAGTTTTATTTTTTTTAAAGGAATGCTTCTGGTGAAATCTCCACTAATATTGTACTCAAGTATCTTATTGCCGGTTGAGTGCAAATAGATCAACCCATCAGGTGTTAGATCTACAGAAAAAACTGTTCCGTATTCTCCAGGACCATTACCCCTTCTGCCAATTTTCCGGATAAATTTTCCTTTAGAACTAAAAAGGAAAATTTCTTGAAGCTTTTTATCAAGAACTAAAATATGATTCTCATTATAAAGTATTTGACTTATCTCGCCGATAAATGATTCTGAGCTAGATTCTAATTCTATATACTCAATGTTTTTGGCAATGTCCTTTAGTTGATAGTTCTGGGGTTTCCTTGAAGCATCAAAATTGATTGATTGAATCTGTGTTGATCGATTGTCATATTCATCACATCCTGAAATCAATACGCTTGCTAAACCAATGAAGCAGATTGTAACAATTTTATAATACATTACATTTATATTTTACTGTAACAGTGACTGAAAAGTTCTTGTTTGGAAAATCAGATTGATTTGTCAATATGCCTTCAATAATTGGTTTTCTCAATGCTTCAACTTATTTCACATCATCTTAATGAAAGCATTATCCTAAAGAAATCCTTATGGAATAACTTTTTAGGAACAACGTCCTTAAAGCCGGTTTTCATTTGTTTTATAGAAACGAAACCCTTCTTTTATGAGATAGGCTATCCCGTATGACATTCCCGACAACAATAATAACATCCATTTGCGGTTGAAAAGGTCTTCTTTGCTTCCACAACTGCTCCATGACAGGAATAATAGCTGCCTAAGTATTTTTGATTACTCAAACTTGGTAAAAAACTGCAATCTTCATGATGAACTTCGTGATCACCATTGGCTTGGGCTTGCCGGTTTACATAGTATTTTTTCATAGAATTTGTGATTTGTATTGAGCTGATTCTTGCTTGATTCTTTGCAGGGCCAGATGATGGCTTCTCACAGCTTCGCCCCGTCAGCCACATGACAAGGCAATCCTAAATACACCATAAATCTATACTATTCCGAAATAGAAAACGGATACAAAATTGTTATTGCTCCCAATTATTTCGTTTCTTTTCAATTCTGCCTGGAATCAAATCCAATGGTATTTTTAGGTAATCGCATAATGCAAAGTAAGTTCTGAGTGTTATGGTGTGTTTGTAGCTTTCAATTCTGCCAATTTGAATACCTGTTTCTGCTATAACTTTTCTTTGACTGAGCTTAAGACGCTTCCTTTCTTTAGCCAGCTCGTCAGCAAATAATCTTAGAAATAATTTATCAGACATCGCTTGGTAGTTTAAGAAGTTGAACTTGAGATAATGGAATGCGAATTGCCAGGCCGGTGGTGCCTATACGAATATATGCCTGATTTCTGACTCCAGTGCTGATGAATTCAGCCACCTGGCCAATAAAGGGTCCGGCAATGACCTGGATTGATTGCCCATTACGTAAACAGCCCGGAAACATTTCATACTGATCCTCATGATCGCATAATAATTTCAATGCTCTGATCTGAGCCTCAGGAATCGGATCTGGTTCTCCTCCATTCTTAACAAAACCGGCAATGCCGGGGCATTCGCAAAGAAATAGTAATTCTTTGCAGCTAATTCTCGTAAAAATGTATTGCGAGAATAATGGTACTATAACACGTTTTATCCGGTCGCTCCATTTTCTGAAAATATATGTGGAGGGACAAAAACTGTCCACTCCGTGTTTTTGCAGGAATTCAACAGCCTTGAATTCAGCCCTTGATTTGGTTCGTGAGGCATACCAATGGTAGTCTTGATTGATCATGATGATATCTATTTGATAGATTAAAACACTTCCCCGGTCATTCTTACCATGATCAAAACCACTAAAACCTTACCGCATGAATCAGCATTTTTTTTACTTTTGTGAGAGCCCTATTACTAACTACCTATGGATCAGACGAGAAGTTTTCCTGTGTTATTAATGGAAATCTGGGAGAAAGATGAAAACGCTACCAGAATTACCAGAAAAGAGTTGAAATATATACTCAAATGGGTTAGAAGAGAGAGAAAAATTAAGCCTAATGTTCATGATGATGACCTGATCCAGGAGGCCCTGATTAGGTTTTACAATAAAAAGAAATTGCCTGATCTGGATACAAAAGCAAAGACATATTTGATGGGGATTATCAGGAGGATTATTAAAGAGGAAAGGCGACTGAATATAGAGATTCCCACAGCAGATTTTTTAACGTCCGGATATGGTATTGTTGAGAATTTGATTGTACTTTTCGAGAAGGATGAATCGAATGCACTTCTCCAGGAAATGGTCATTCAATTACCTAAGAAGTGTCAGGAGCTCATATATATGATGTACTACAAGGGTTTTACAACAAATGAAATCTGTGAAAAACTGGGGTATGCCTCTATCGAAATAGTACATAAAAAGCGGTTTCTCTGCATTAAGGTATTAAGAGGCAACATGAAGGGTAATAAGGAATGTTGTTTAAATTTTGATTTATAGATTATTAACGAAGCTATGAGCAAGGAAAACAATAAAAAAATTGATCTTGAAGATGCCCTTACAGAGTTGGTTGAACTCAGGCATAATATACAAAAGGATGTGAATCTGGGTCATGAGCTTCTGGAGGAGATCAGGCGTGAAGAAAGAATCAGGAATCGTACGATTGGAGTTGTTGCCATTGCTGCAATATTGGCCATGGCAATGTGGGTGTTTGGACCATCCTTCTTAAACCTCGATCCTGTGTTAACCTTTGATAACCATTACTCGCGTATGAACCCTGACCTGTTAACAAGAGATGGGGGAACTGATAATATTCTGACCAAGGCAATTCAGGCGTACCAAAATGGAGAATCTGAGTCAGCCGTTGAAATGCTTGCTTCCTCTGAGGCTCACAATATTGATAGCCAGGTTGCAGAGTTTTTCCTGGCTCTGGCATATCTGGATTCAGGCCAATTGAATCTGGCCAAATCAAGTTTGGAAAACCTACTCTCAGAAGGAATACTAATACAGCCGGAAATATCCTGGTATTTGAGCTTGATTAATCTTAAAGAAGAGGATTTTGATTCGGCAAAGCAAAATCTGAAAAGTCTGAAAAAGGTGGATGCCGGCTTTAAAGAGAAAGAAGTTAGAAAATTACGTCAGAAGCTGAGGTTTCGTTAAGAACGGCGTAATCTCCGGATTCCCACAATCACCAGTAATCCAAAAGCAAGGATCATTGAACCATATAAAAAACCGGGGTTCTTTTTCTCCAACGGACCATAATATATGACTCCGGCCCAATAATAAGGATGATCTTTACCTATGGTAGCATCTTTCAAATATTTCTGACGGGCTTTTTGCAAAGCTATGTGTCTGGGCAGGTAGCGATTCTTCTTATAATAGTCGATTGAAATATGCGTTGATGCCCTGTCTGAGGCTTGCCACAAATGCTGAACAACAGAGCCGGCCCCGGCCATAGTATAGGCCAGGCTTAATGACATCAATCCTTCGCCATTATTTAATGGTCCATTTCCTGAATCGCATGAATTGATGTAAATGTTAGATCCCTTTATCCGTCCGAAAAGAATATCCTTAAATGTTAGTTGTTGGGTAGCAGAGGCTAAATCGCAAGATAAGCCTGACTTCAGGAAGTCTTCATTGTTGGTAACCAGATGAGTAGAAATGTGAATATTGCCATACCCTTGAATGATTTCTTTGTACGAAAGCTGCAATTGAGGAAGGCTGATCAGGCTCGGGTGTTTTAAACTCTTTCTCAAAAGCTCAATCTCTTCAGTACCCACAGTTTCGCCGGAATTTCCGGAACAAGAAACCAGCAGGGTGTTTTTAAGAATTTTATTCCTCTTATCTGCAGAAACCAAATAGGGTGTTGCCACATAGCGAATGGAATAGCTGTTCATCAGATATGACAGTTTTTTGAAGCCTGCTGACTTTGCTTTTTTAATATTGGTTATTAGCACTTCAAACGGAAGTCCGAGAAGTTCTCCATCAGGGTGAATTGCCAGGTTTCTGGAAAACAAATGATTTTTTACAGGCTGGAAAATAGTTTCATAAACTCGAAATGATGCATGTGAAAAGTCATCCTGATCATCCCGCTTATGCAGTCCGTACCGGGGCCGTGACAATTCAGTCTTAACAAACCGCAAATCGCGTCTGAAGCTTGAATCAACTTGAATCATTTGATAGAACCATTCCTTCCTGTTAACGCCAAAAACCAGGATAAGAGAATCCATATCCTGATATCCCAGATAATTCTCCTTCCTGAATGTTTTTGGAGTCAGATAATCTGCCAGCAAATCCTCATCGATCTGTTTCCTGATCAGACTGTATTCCTTTTGGATATGCTGCTCCAGGATTTCATAATGGATGACCAACTGACACATCCTGTTCAGTTCAGTTGTATCCATTAATGGCCGTGAGAAATCCAATATATCCTGCTGATCCATCCAATTCTGAATTTCTTCGCGCATGGTTTGCAGTTTATACAGGCTATCTATCGGCATTCCGGCAATTGGGTATAAATGGTCACGCTGGGTTAGCCAATAAAGAGATAACGATTTCGAAACCAAAGACCATTCAAAAGCCTGATCAAAAAAAGCTTTGTTCTGAGTTTCTTCGTATAGCTTCAAAGAGCAGTATACACCCTTCTTAAAAGCCTTGATCCATAGATTTGCCAATAGAAACCTCGTTGATTCAGAAGCATAAGCATGAGTTAGCCGCTCAATCCGACTTATGGCAAACTTATAGTTTTGGTAGCTTTCTGAGAATCTTCCCTGCTCAAGATAAAACTCACCTCGATGTATCAAAATATCAATTAGTACAGTTTCGTAGCCAGATTCTGAAGTGATGGAATCGGATAGTTCCTCTGTCATTATTTTTATGGCTTCATCGAAATGGGTTTCAGCTAATATTATTTCCTGAAGCTTTTGACAGGCAAGAGCGAGGCGGAAAGAGGCCAGAGCAGTTTGAAAATGATGTTTGCCGTAGTTTGTTAAAGAGGTTTTATGAGATTTTCTCAGGTACTCAAGACCTTGAGCAGCCTCACCTTCATCCATAAGAAACTGACCAAAATTCCTGTGAAAAATAATGGAGTCATATTCAACCACTTCTGATACATTTCTTTGATGGAAAGTCAAAAGTTCCTGAAATACCCGATGGGCATTCAGAGAATCATTTTTTACTACATATGCATAAGCAAGATTGCTCAGGTTCTGAGCGTATTTGCCAGGATATAATATTGAATCATTATAATGGCTTTGTATTGTCAATAAGCTGACCGCTTTTCCTCCTTCATTCTGATCAAGGAAAAGAGTGCTGAGGTTGTTAAACAGAGCAGGAATATACTCTTGATGGCTATGTCTTGCGTATTCAATTCCAAGCTTATTGTTCACTTCAGCATTGAAGTAGTTCCCCAGCCTTTTGTGCGACATGCTTTTGTAATTCAGCATATAACAGGAGTAATGCTGTCTTACTGCAGAGGGCATTGAATTGCCCAGAGAAAGATTTGCTAATGTAATGCTTTCAGTATGATGGTTAAGTTGCTTATGCTTTAAAACCTCCTTGGAAAGCCTGAACATCTCAGACATTGTGATTGATCTGATTGTTGAGAGAGGGAGAGTTGCAGAGTCTTGATTTTGAGAGAATAACGAATTGGGGGGGGGCGAACAGGCTGGTAGTCAACAGTATACTGGCAAGTATTGTTTTGCTTGAAAATATATAGTCAGCAAACGGTAAGGTTTTGCCTTTTTTTAACATAGTAATGGTGATTACTTATTGTTCAATTAAAACTAAACAAAATGAAGGAACAAAATGCCGGATTGAAAAAAAATCCTGGAAGAAAACTGTCTGACTGTTGAGGAAATGAGATTTGTTCGAGGCGGAGATGGCTCGGGTCCCGGTGGAGGTGATGAGGACAACACTCCGCCACCACCACCACCAGGCGGAGGAGGCTGAAATTCACACCCACACCCAAACTAACACTCACACCCATTTATCCATTCGTCCATTCGAGGTTTGTTCATTGCCGGGGGACCAAGCAAGCAAACCGAGGATGGGCGTTTGGTTTGGGAAATAATTGTGTGATCAATTCTGGGCTGGCACCGCGCAAAGCCTTATCTATTAGTTTTGGGCGATACTATTTCAACACTTTCTTTACTAATCTCGCTAATAAAGGCATCCCCTTCATAATAATACTTTGTTGGGTATGGATGTGTCTCAATAACAGGATATTTTATATTAATCTTGGAGTAAAGCTTCAGATTATCAAAAACATTATCACCGAATTGGTCAGAAATCAAGAGTAAATCAATATCAGACCATTCATGTGTCATATCCCTGGCTGCTGACCCAAACAAAAGAACTTTGTGAAAAGTCAATCCATTTGCTTGGCAATCATTTATAAACGATTTAGCAGTTATTATTGCAGTTTCTCTAGTAACCATTGTCGTAACTCTTTTGTTGAATCCAGTATTGAAACAGTAAACTGCTCGTTACAGATATCATGCATTTTCGTCAAATAATCAGGATAGCGTCCTTCTAATTGAAACCGATTTAAACTTAGCATGAATTCACTTCTGTCATCAGTCAGAGAAATAGGTGTAGCTGACAGCAAATAATTCAGATTGTGAGTTCGTGGAGGAACATTTCCTCCATTATGTTTAATCCACATTGCTTTGCAAATTTTTTCAATTACAAGGTGGGCAAAAAACAATGACTGTAAAAACTTTTTCCCTTTGAATAAAGTATCAACAGCAGACCAATCGTCGTCAGCTTGTTCAATCCAGAAATCAATATGTTCCTGTTTTGTTTTCACTAACTCAAAGATAATCTTTTTTTTGCGGAGCCGAGATCTATGCAGATTGTTTCTCATGCTTACGAGACCAAGCCTTATTTGTTGTAGGCGATATTATTTCGACACTTTCTTTACTAATCAGGTCAGTTTTGCTAACTTACCATCACTTTATTACTGATCCATTCATGAAAAACCCTAACAATATTACAAATATATTGTAAATTAGCCCTAACTTTAAGACATTATCAATGGTTGAGATAAATAGAAAAGTACATTCTGATCTTATCAAATGGAAGAATTCTCCCTATCGAAAGCCTCTTATTCTGAGGGGAGCAAGACAAGTTGGGAAAACTTCACTGATTAGACAATTTGCAAATGAGTATCCTCAATTTGTGGAGCTCAACCTTGAGAAAAAATATCACAGAGAGATATTTGATAGTATTGATGATCTTTCTGAACTAATTAATGCAATTTTTCTTTCTGAACAGATAACCGGAAGTAAAACACCTGTTTTGTTGTTTATTGATGAGGTTCAGGAATCTCCAAAAGCTATCTCAATGCTCAGGTATTTCTACGAGGAAAGACCAGACTTACATGTTATTGCTGCAGGTTCCTTGCTGGAGTTTGCTTTAGGTGATATTCCGGGTTTCCCTGTGGGTAGAGTTGAATATTTATCCTTGCATCCAATCAATTTTGAAGAATTCCTTGGGATGGTCAACCCAAAGGCTCTGGAATTACTTGAAAGGATTCCTGTTCCTGCTTACGGGCATGACTTGTTATTAAAATATTTTCATGAATATTCAGTAATCGGTGGTATGCCGGAAATTGTAAGCCGATATCTGGAGAACCAAAATATTGCTGCCCTATCAGATGTATATAAGCAATTGTGGTTTTCATACAAAGAGGATGTTAAAAAGTATGCGAGAAATAATACTGATAAAAAAATCATACGTCATGTAATTGATTCTGCACCCAAAGAGACAGATCGTATCAAATTTGAGGGATTTGGTCGGTCAAATTATCGCTCACGAGAAGTAGGAGAGGCAATGCGGGCACTGGATCTGGCACAAGTCGTACAATTGATATATCCGACCACCAGCCTTGAGCCACCATTATTGGCAGATCTGAAGAAGAGGCCCAGATTGCAATTTCTTGACACTGGTTTATTGTCTCAGATACTGTCTCTCCAGCGAGAAATGATCGGAATCAAAGATCTGAATGGTTTTTATAAAGGAAAAATCATACAGCAATTGGTGAGCCAGCAATTAATTTCCCTTCAACATGATCCTTCTTACAGACCTCATTTCTGGGTGCGGGAAAAAAAAGAAAGCAGTGCAGAGGTTGATTTGGTTTATCATTATGAGCAATATGTTATCCCAATCGAAATAAAATCAGGAGAACAGGGAAGGCTACGTTCACTTCACCAATTCATTGACAGGTGTCCTCATCATTATGGTATCCGGCTATTGGCCAATTATTTCTCAGTTGAAAATGTGAAAACTATTTCTGGAAAGGAGTACTGGCTGATGAATTTGCCTTATTATCTTGCAACTCGAATACCAGAATATATCAAATGGTTTGTAACAAATCACTCAATACAAGAACCCAAACAACCATAGCGGAATGGTTTCTCTAACTGAACCGAGATCAACCATCCGACTTCCCACCGCATGCATCAAATTGGAATTGTTCAGATAAATCTTAGCCGGCATCAATTCGGGCTAATTTCTCATTTGATAGCTGCAAGAGTGCTTGCATAACTAATAATATATCAATGTAAAGATTGAACAACAAAGAAAACAATCAAAGCATTGACAAGACTATGTGATGAAGTATGAGCATAACCATGAAAATTTCAATTCCAGATTGAATATTTCATGGATAAAGTGCTACCTTTTGAATATAAATTCGGACCTTGATCTTGAAGGACACCCAATAAAAGGTAACTCCTGGGAGGGTTATGTTATTGAACAGATTCTCCAGCATGCTGGATCGAGTTATCAGGCATTTTTCTACAGAACCCATCAGGGAGCTGAATTGGATCTTATCCTTACAAAATCTTTACGGCCGGTTTTTGCTATTGAAATTAAATATAGCTCATCCCCAAATCTGACAAAGGGAAATCTGATATCATTCGAAGATATCCAGGCAGAACATAATTTTATTATCACACCGGATTCAGAGGATTATCAAATAAGTAGAACAACCAGGGTCTGTAGCCTTCTGGATTTTTTAAGAACACAGATACGTACGGCGGAAGTAAATCCTACTTCTTACCCTCCTTACCTTTAAAAGGACAATACAAGGGACAACGTCCAATAACACTGGTGAGAAGAAAAACTCCAGCCAGTACAAGAAGTACAATTCCAAGAGTACCAGTAATAACTTTAGTAAAAAATAAGACTGCAATTATTACAGCAATGAATATCCGGATAATCCGGTCAGCTTTTCCCATATTTGATTTCATAGTTCTGTCTTTTTAAGAATTGCGAGTAATACAATCAGAAGTGATAATTGTTGAAATCTCCTCACCCCCTCCTTAGCCTTAAGGAGGGGGCCGGGGGGTGGATTAACTAACAGGGAGGGGTGGATTAACTAACAGGGAGGGGTGGATTAACTGTCGTGTAACATCCTTTTCCAAAAGTTAGTCGAATAATTGCGAATCCTGTCACCCTCTTTTTTATCTTTACCGAGTTGAAGTCAAAACGGTATGAAGCGAATGTTCAAAGCAATCCTTGTTTTCCTGGCACTGGCTATCTTATTGCCTTTAAATCTGAGATCTCAAAACCATGCTCGTAATTGGTACTTTGGAGATAATGCCGGACTAATTTTTGAAGGACGGTACCCTATGCCTTTAATGGGTGGACAAACACATTCCCGGGAAGGTGTTGCCAGTATTTCAGATACTCTTGGAAATCTGCTTTTTTATACTGACGGACAAACAGTATGGAATATGAATCATGTGATTATTGCTGAGGGCCTGGCCGGTGATCCCCTGTCAACAATGTCAGCAACCATCCTGCCTAGTCGTATCAATGATGATCAGTATGTACTTTTCACAACTTCCGTTATTGTCAATGGTGCTGATGGTCCTGAAGTTCCTGATGGTGGACAATACTACATTTTTGATTTTTCTGAGGCCAATCCGGAGGGGAAGCTAATTAATGATTTCACCAGCCTTGGAACAGGTCCGGTTCAAACACGATCTGTTGAAAAATTCGTAGGTATTCCTTACCCCGAAAGCATAATTGCCGATACCCTGAATCAAGCCGGATATTGGCTGATAACTCATGAGTTCGACTTGTTTACATATAAAGTTTCTCAGTTTGATGAGATATACTCTCCATATTTAGAAATTAATATTGGACAGCAGCATAGTAATGGATCAAGCGATTTTGGTGCAAACAGAGGAGCCATTGGGTATATGGCATACAGCCTTCAGGGAGATAAAATTGCAGTTGCCATTGAAGGTCAGAAAATGATCGAGGTTTTTCGTTTTGATAATGAAACCGGACAGCTGAGAAATTTAATTCAACTTCCTGCCGGAGATCCGGATAATAAAAAGGAAAAAACCCGTGGATCTTATGGCCTTGCTTTCTCGCCATCAGGAAGATTCCTGTATGGTACCTCAAGAGATGGAGGAATTTTATATCAGTGGGATTTCAACACAACGAGTACTATAGCAGAGGTATACATATTAAGGAATAATCCTGATATCCCATGTGGAGCACTTCAGTTAGCTCCGAATGGGAAAATATATCTTGCAATAGAAGGTGAGGATTATCTGGGTGTAATTAACAGGCCAGACAGGCTTGGCAAGCGGTCTGCTTATGAAGAGTATGGAGCAAGGTTAATTGATAATGATACAGGAGAGGGAGGTGCTTCTACTCTTGGATTACCACAATTTGACATGTCAGAATTTGAGATTTCACATTTTGGATATGATCATAACTGCTATGGCGATACTACGGTCTTATATATGAATGGTGGTGGCGTTGCCGGAGGGTACTCCAGCAGTGCAACTTTCACAATTATGGATCCAGTATCTGGTGGTACTTATATTGAAATCATAGCGGATCAGTATCTGATGGCAAAATGGCTCTTCCCCGCACCAGGGGAATATGATATCAAGGTACAATTCAGGTACAATGGAGAAAATCTGGAATTAACTGATAGAATTACGATTCTGCAACCACCTGATGTGAGTCTTGCTGAAAAAGACTACACAATTATGTGCAGAGGTGATACAATGGAATTGAATGCCGGCAGCGGTGCCTTCTACGAGTGGGCTGATGAATCTTATCGGGAAAGAGCCTATTTCGTGACAGAAGAAGATTTTGCTATCGGACTTATTCAGGAATTCAGGGTGAGGGTTGTAGATTATGCCGGATGTGTTGGATGGGATACGGTGCAAGTCGAAATTAAATCACCACCCACTGTCAGCTTCGAATACACTAAGGCAATATGTGGTGAAGCTAATGGTAGTGCTACAGTGCTACCTGCCAGTGGTGTGGTTGAGAATTATTATTACAGATGGGAGGATTTCCCGGATAATACGACTAACAAAATAGAGAATGTTCACGGAGGTGAGTATGTGGTGTATGTTACCAGCATATATGCCGGATGTGAAGCCTCTATGCTTGCGATAGTTCCTGAATTGGGGGGTGCTAATGTGGACATAATTGCCTCTGCTGATAGTATGGTCTGCCCCAATACAGAAATCATTCTTTTAATAGAGGGTGAAGGAGAGTTTGAATATAACTGGATAAATCCGGATGGTGGAGATACCCGAAGTGTTATTGTCTGGCCTGAGGAAACAACCACCTACAGGGTTGAGGTTACTGCACGTGACGGAGAAAGAGTTTGTACGGTTGAGAAAACTTACACTGTTCTTGTTTCTGAAAATCACCCACTGGATCTGGGTGATGATTTGAGTGCTTGTGAGGGTGATACAATTTCGATTGATGCTTCTTCAGATGAATATATTTCCTGGAATTGGAGTAATGACCTTACCGGTCCGGTAATTGAACTTTATGAATCAGATGAGGAGTTGGTTTTGCTTGTAGTTGATGAAAATGCTTGCGAATACACCGATGTTATTTCTGCTATTTTTCACCCGGCTCCCACGGTGGATCTGGGTAGAGATCGTTCCTATTGTTCAAGTGACCCGATAAGCTTGACAGGAGGGCTTGGCGACAGTTACCTATGGTCGACAGGTGAAACCGGATCAGAAATACAAATTAATCAATCAGGTATTTATAGTTTGCAAATTATTGAATTCGGATGTGAAAATAGTGACACAGTACAAATATTTTTCCTGAATCCTGATTCTCTTCAGATCGATTCGGTTGGCATACAGGATATTACATGCTTTGAAGCCAATAATGGCCGGATTGAAGTGAAAGTTCATGGAATGGGTACTCACTACATGTATTCCATCGATGGAGGAGAAACTTATCTCGAAAATGATGGACTCTTTGAAAATTTGCTGCCCGGGAATAATTACCAACTTATGGTAATGGAGGATTCTGTCTGCAGCAGAACCTATGATACTCCTATAGAAATTGTTGAGCCGGATGATATAAGTTTTGAATTCCAACTGAGCTCTCCTAGTTGTGCCGATTGCCTTGATGGAAGTATTGTGCTTCTCGGATTAAAAGGGGGAACCAAACCTTACACAGTTCAATGGAATACCCTGGATTATGGAATCCGTTTGTCTGGAATCGGTATGGGCCAATATTCGGTGTACATAAATGACTCCTTAAACTGTACTAAATCAGCCGCAACTTTTCTGGACATGGGTTTCCGGATTCCTAATGCCTTCACCCCTAATGGTGATGGAACAAATGACACCTGGGAGATAAAGCTGTTAAGTGCTTATAGTCAGGTTGTTGTTAAAGTATTTGATGCTAATGGACGCCTGGTTTTTGAATCTCCTCAGGGCTATCCAGAGCCGTGGGATGGCACTTTCGAGGGCTCACTTCTATCAATGGGTACTTATTATTACATGATTCTCTTGTATCCTGACGAGAAGCCATATACCGGCAATCTTACTATCCTGAGATAAAAATTAGAAAAAGAGAAAGGGTGCCCGCTGTTAAAAAGCACCCTTTTCAAGATTCACTCTTCTGCTTGCGATTTCGTCAGAGTAAATATGGTTTGCCGAACCTATGATCTGTTAGTAAGACTCAATATTATCCCAAATGTTACATAAAAAAGAAAATAATCGCTGAACTGTCTGATTTTATCGACCTAATGCCTTCGTCCTTCGTCTTTCGTCTTTCGGTCTTATTTCCCCTATTGTCATACTTCCAGATCCCGATCAGGATAGAAGCAAAAATCAGAATCTCAGTTGTATTGCCCGGCCAGGACCCAACTATCAGGTTATATGTGAACCATGGAGGGTGGGGTTTAAAGATTCTTCCGTTCTGACTAAAAGAATCCAAATATATTAAACATTGTTTTCCGAATGACGAATGACGAATGACGTTTTTCCGAGGAAAAATAATTGTAAATTTAGCTCTCTAACTAAATCCTCTGAAAATGAAAAATCTACGTGGTTTCCTCCTGGCTCTTCTGATCCCGGTCAGTTTGATGTTTACTGCCTGTCAGCAAGAAGCTGTTGAGCCGGCTGATATGGTCATTATTAATGCTAAGATTCTTACCATTGATAAGGATGCACCGCGGGCTGAAGCAATTGCAATCAAAGGTGAATGGATTCTTAAACTGGGCTCCAATAAGCAAATCGATAAGTACATTGACGAGGCCACTGTAGTTATTGATGCCAACGGACGATTGGTTTTTCCCGGATTCAATGACGCGCATGCACATTTTGGTCCGGTGGATCCCGATTATATTGAATTACGATACATTACGGATCCCAACGAAATCACACGCAGAGTGGCAGAAAAGGTTAAAACAACAGAACCCGGAGTATTGATCCGCGGAGGTCATTGGGAACATGAGATGTTTACTGATAAGCAGTGGCCAACAAAAGAATTATTAGATGAAGTGGCTCCTGATAATCCGGTGGCTTTGCGCAGAACCGACGGACACTCAGTATTGGTTAACAGTTATGTAATTAAGGCTTCCGGCATTACTAAAGATACTCCTGATCCTTTTGGTGGAGAGATTCAGAAAGATCCGATTACAGGTGAACCAACTGGTATTTTCAAGGAATCAGCAATGAGTTTGCTGAAATACGGAGCCAAAAGGGTTGAATTAAGCGAGGAAGAGAAGAAAGCAAAAGAAGTGGCCGGATGGAAGGCAGCCTTTGATTATGCTGCCCGTTTGGGTGTAACCAGTATCCAGTATCCCGGAGGGGGCAACGCCGATTTTTTCAAAGCCTGGCAGGAACAAGGATTTCTAACTTCAAGAATTGATGTGGCCGGACGATTAACTGCTAATCCCGACCAGTTGGCCAGGTATGATGCTGTCCGTCAAGGATATCCGCAGGATGGTAACTGGATTCGCTTTGGTTATATGAAGGGTTTTATTGATGGAACTTTAGGATCAGGCACGCTTTTATTGTTTGAACCACTTGAAGACGAACCAGGAAAAACCGGTCTGCCGCAAATGACCTATGAAGAATTGGAAAATAGGGTAGTGGCATGCGATGCAATGGGATTCCAGGTGGGAATTCATGCGATAGGAACAAAGGCTAATAACTGGATTTTGAATGCTTATGAGAAAGCTGCGGAAATTAATGGTATGCGTGATAGTCGCCACCGTAGTGAACATGCCCAGATACTGATAGATGAAGATATTCCCCGATTCGCAGAATTGGGTGTTATTGCTTCTATGCAACCCACCCACTGTATCACAGATAAGCGTTTTGCGGAAAAGCGTATCGGACTGGAAAGATGCAAGGGTGCATATGCATGGAACCGGCTATTGGATGCCGGAGCCCGGCTGGCTTTTGGTACCGATTATTCAGTAGAACCTCTTGAGCCGATGGAAGGACTGTATGCTGCGGTAACCCGTAAAGATCGCCTGGGAGAAGAAGGCGAAGGCTGGTTCCCCTCACAGAAACTATCTATGGAGAAAGCTATTGAATTGTATACCCTCGGAGCTTCATATGCCCAATTTATGGAAGGCCGGAAAGGCATGCTGAAAAAGGATTACCTGGCTGACCTGGTAATTGTTGATCAGGATCTTCTAAGTATCTCTGAAGAGGATATCATGAAGACATTAGTTGATTATACCATTGTTGGTGGCAAGGTGGTGTTTAAGAGGGAGTAGCAAGGCGGTATTGTCACTAACGCACTGGCCCTTCGACTCCGCTCAGGGACCGGTGAGTGCGAAGCGCAATTCTCCCTCCCTAATTTTAGGGAGGGTCGGGGTGGGTTAACTGGCGCAGCCAGCAACTACCTAACCACCAGCTTCATAGTCTTCCTTTCTTCCCCGCGGCTTACCTGAATAAAATAGACCCCTGACTCCAGCTGCAGCTCAGATTTGCTGAAATGCAAGACCTTAACTCCGTCTGTCAGATTTAATTCCTGATGATATTTTATTGATCCTTTCAGATCGTAAATTACCAATTCTGTTTCATCCTTTTGTCCCGCTTGAATCCGTACAGAAAATTCTTCACCTGCCGGATTAGGATAGCAATTCAATGCAAGACTATAATCTATTGATGCTGGTTGGCTGATTATTCCCCCTTTCAGTAAGGGAGCTTCCTGATCCCAGGCAAGGTTAATAAGACCAGTTGAAGAATTTGAACTGTTTGCAACACCATCAGTCATGACCTCCAGAGTGTAATTCCCTGTCGTTTCAAGCATCAGGGATAATGATTTGGTTCTTAGATCTTCTGGAATAGCGCTGATGTCAATGGTTATTATAAGATCATTGCCAGACCATTCTGTTAGTATTGTTGTGTGATCACGGATAAACAAATATTCCCAAACCTGTTGCAGAGAAGCCATCCACATATCATCAGAACCGTTTTTGCCATAATAATCAGCCAGATGCTGCATGTAGTACTCAAATGTTTCAAATTGCAGGCTTCCGGCTTTTTCTCCAAAGAGAACACGGTGCGTGAAATCATTATACCAAATGTGATTTTCAAGGGAGGCAGCGGCAGCAATCTGGTCAATTTTATCTGCAATGTTAGTCTGATTATAGTTATCATCGTATTTGTAATCGCGATAGATATTCATGTCCTCCCAGCTTTGTGAAGCGTCAACCTGTATACCTGAAGGAGAGCCTGTGAATTCAGCTTTGTGAGCGTAAACTGCATTTAGTCCGTAAGTATGGGCCGCAGCAATATAGGGTTCCCAAATCCAACCTCCGGGAATCACAAATTGCGTCATGTTTATTCCGGTTTTTTCGTAAACTATTTTTTGGTTTTCATCAATCTGGAAGAAGTGATCTGTAGTTTCTGCTGTTTCATGAGAATAGGAATGATTTAAAACATCCCATCCTGCATTGTACATGTCTATCAGCTCATCCCATTTGATGTAACCAGGAGTATTAATATGTAAATCATTGAAGCTTGAATTAACAGAGTACCAAGCCAGCCCACCATTAAAAGGAAGATCGTTACCACATCCATCAGTGAAGAAAAGACCCGGATAAGTCTGACCATTTCCTTCAACAAATCCACCATTGAGAATCTTGAAAGCATTTGTGAAGGCATCATTCAATCCATCATCCAGAGTTAAACTATAGGCAAAACTTTTGTTATATCTGAGTCGGGCTTTTTTAATACTGACATTCTCAAACTGATCAAAACTTAGTTTGAGAACTATACTTTGATTATCAGGTATGGGTTCAATTACACTGAAGGCTGAGGACTGACTGATTATTAAAGATCCATCAGGCATGTGTGCGCTTACCTGCAGCATGTAGGAGTTTATGTCTTCTGATGTCCAGGATATGAGTTCACTTTGATTGTCAACAGTACCGATGTACAGATTATCGAGGAAGAAATCATATTGGTCAGGAGCAGATAACTGACCTGGCTCTACCAGGCAGGCAAGCAACTGACCGGGATTACCAAGTCCGTCATGAATATTGTCAAGCTTGGAATCTCCAAAATACAGATATGGAGATGATCCCCCCGAAAAGGCTATTTCACGCAAAGCGAATTTGAAATATCCGGCGTCGCGAGAATATGGGAAGGCAATTAAATTGATTGACCCGAAGTCTACGCTAGCGTCAAAATCTGTCAATGGGATGTGAACCTTCTTCCACCCATCTCCAAGATCTTCTGCAGAATCCCAGTAAGTTCCAAGAAGAGGCGCGTTAGTTGGCACTTCCTGGGGACAAATAGTAAGTTTACTGAAATTGGGTGTTCCATCGAGAAGTTTGATAGTGATATCCATGTGGGAATTGCCACCTTGAAGTAAATCTATCTTAGGAGAATACAGACTAACAGGATTATTCCCGATTTTTAGTTTCCGGTATCCTGTTCCAGGATTCGAGATTTCTAAATATGGTAATTCACCTGTTTCTTCAGGAACAAACTGAGCCTGTATGGGAATGTCAATGTTTTGAAAAAATGTTTGATCTGTCTCAGGTGACAAGATTGTCAGATTATTTACTCCAATATTTTCAACCACCTGTATCTGATGTGATTCAGACATATTCTCCAGGCCAGATTCAGTGCTAACCCTAACCATCCATTCATGATTTCCAGCTAGAGGGAAGGCAGCAATAAATGAAAATGTTGCCTGATCAGAACTCTGGATTACCTGATTATCAATTACCAGGTCTACCTGAAAGTTTTCTCCTTCAACGATATTGAGGATACTTCCACTAAGAGGGAATGATTTTCCCGCGGGGATGATATCCAGGGTGTAATGTGGATCCACATTGATTTCAGGAAGATTCATTACTGGTTCAAGAACGGTGAATTGAACGGTTTGACTGTTGACTTGCTGAGCATCAAGATTCAGGATTACATGAACCTGGTGCACACCGGCTGTCAGGTCTGTTAATTCCCATTCAAATGGTTTTGAAAAATCATTTAGAATTAATTGATTATCCAGGTATAAATCAGCCCTGATGGTTTGATATCCTCCCTTATCGGCTTGCACAAGCTCAGCTATTAGCTGTCCGGGATTTCCA
>JAYEFL010000003.1:0-6507 GCA_034658635.1 Bacteroidota bacterium
ACATATAGTGAATACGCCTAAATCCATATATATCAACACTCCGCGTCATTTCGATGAACTCAATACAACGCTCTGCGCGCTCTGCCTGCCCGCACGAAGTTATACGCAGGCGGGCGAGAGGGACTTTTTGCGAAGGCGTCAAAATTGGAATTTAAGGACTTTTTTGACAGATTCGTTAGATTCCTTTGATTTACCCAACAGTGATGACTACACTCCCCTTTTTGTGCCCTTTGTCGACATATCGATGAGCATCGGCAATTTGTTCCAATTGATAGCATCTATCAATGACTGATCTTATCTCTCCTGCTTCAATAAGCTCTTTGAGAAAAATCATATCTTCTTTTTTTTCGCTTGCTCCACCACCGATCACATTTTTCGAAGTCCATAGTCCTTGAATATGATTTGACAATCTCATTAACGCTTCTAGGTAGAAGCCATTTTTCTTTAGAGATCTTTTACAATCTGAAAACGAACTCTTACCGACAGTGTCAAAAATGATATCATAGATTACACCATTTTCAGTAAAATCTTCCTTCGTATAGTCAATTACTTTAGCAGCACCAAGAGATCGCACCAATTCTAAATTTGTAGTGCTACATACCCCTGTAACTTCTGCTCCAAAGTACTTGGCAAGCTGTACTGCAAAAGTACCTACGCTTCCTGATGCACCATAGATAAGAACTTTTTGCCCGGTTTTAATATTTCCTTTTTTAAGAAAGTGCAATGCTGTAAGCCCTCCAACAGGAACAGCAGCAGCTGATTTATAGGTCATCTTAGAAGGTTTTTGTATTATTACATTAGCGCCAAGCATTCCCGTGGATAAAGGTTCCTCTGGCATACAAATGTACTCTGTATAAGAACCAGAACTTAACCCTGTGGTAGTACCAAAAATTTTGTCACCTTTTTTAAATTGCTTTACGTCTTGGCCTACTGTTTCAATTTCTCCGGCTAGCTCCATCCCTAGTATTGGTTTTTTGGGTTTTAGAAAACCAAACATTAATCGAGCGGGGAACCAGAATAACGGAGATAATTTTTTCATACCACCTCGAAGTGTTACGTCACCAGCTGTTACTGTTGTCGCAAATACTTTGACCAGTACTTCATTATCTTGCGGAGCAGGTTTTCTTAGATTTTTTAATTCAAGAACATCTGGAGGACCGTATTTTGAGTATATAATTGCTTTCATAAGTTTCCTTCCAATTGTTGTTCTTTAATTTATCAAATACCAACCATGTAATCCCACCAGAATGACCCTTTTGAAGATATTCCAAGTCTAAGGTTGGATTCATTAACGATCTCCATACCCTCCTCCAGAGTGAAAGCAGTTCTAAGTTTTTTGACGAATAAACCCAAAAAAGTCCGTCTCAAGTCAGTGATCATGATCTGCCCTTGATTTTTTGTTACTCGTTCAATCTCATTGAGCATTGCTAAGGGGTTGTCAACGATGTGAATCATGAAGGTGTTTATCACGAGATCAAAAGAATCAGTTTCAAAGTCAAGTTTTTGAACATCGCCTAAAGAAAATGTAACTTGATCAGCGACACCAGCCTTATCAGCCAACAAATGTCCCATTTTTAGGAGTGGCTCACTTAGATCGATTCCAACGATCTCAATATTCTTAAAGTTTTTTGCGATTTCAATCGCTACTGACCCAAAGCCACAGCCGGCATCAAGGATTCGACCTTTTTTAAATCCAGAATTACTGAGAATATTAACATACCGCTTCCCAACGCGTTCAATGTTTTTTGCATTACGTTGATAGTATCCTTCTGCCCATTCCTGGTCTGTAAAAACACGTGGATGAAATAACTCAGAGCGTTTCATTTCCCCTCCCTACTCTACTTTGGATTCCTGATAATAACTGATTGCATAAAGGGGAACTCGTATTTTATCTCATAACATTCTGGATTATAATCTGCTAGCATCTCCTTAATCTCTTTCCGACGATATGCTGCTCCAATGGAGTTAAAAAAACCATTACGAATAGGTACCCAGTACAACCACCAGACTCTTCTAAGATCATATAGATATAGAACGCCATTGTCGCCTAGATTGGACATGAGATTATCAACCACTTTTCCAGGATTCTCCCAATGATGAAGAGCATAAGTGCTGTAAATTAAATTATATTTACCTAACTTATTGATCGTTTTTTCATCAACTGCATCACCTTTAATGAATTTGATTTGGCTTTGAAGCCCATTGTCTCTGATATATTCTTCACCTACGGTTATCATATCTGCAGAAATTTCAAGAGCTGTAATCTCAATATCACTATTATTCTGTGCAATGATGACAGCAAGATTTCCGGCTCCAGCACTAACGTCAAGATATTTCCCCTGGATAATGAGAGTTTTAAGTTTGTTTAAGAATGCTCTGTATCTTATTGTCGATTTTCCTGCACTTGCAGCATATTCCCGAGCCGCTTCCAATCCCATAAAGGCTTCTTCTTGATACATTTCAACTTTTCTCTTAAACATAGTTTTCTCCATGCTATGATTTTGTTGTGTCTTGTTCAGCTAACTCAAGATGTAACGTAGAGGAGTTATCTCCAGGTGCAGTGTCTGGTTAGCTAATAACTTCATTTGAGACAACGATCAGCTCAACTATTGCCAGTTTTTCCAGGCATAACGGCAAAAATAGATGATCAATAGTGCTTGTGTCCAAGGGAATATGGAATACCACAAAATTCCATTCTGGTTATGATCGTTTTTATGTGCAATAAAACGATCCGTAGAGCGCATCATTCCAACTGAAGATCGTATTATTGAACAGCCTGAAAATATTGCAGTCAATAAAAATATAACAGTTACTGATAATCTTGAAAAGGTCATCGTCTATAGCCTGTTCTGTGTGAACAACACATGCATTTACCTGATGTTATGGAATGTAAGCATAATAGTGAAGGCAATCGTCATATGATAAATCAGAATAAATCATTAATGTTAAAACTGTGCATTAATACCCGCAATTGGGAGCAATGGAAAATCCTCAACACTTTCTTTCATGATCATGCCATTTTCATTAATATTATATATGTAAGAAATTACATTTGCTCTGTTGTAAGCATTCCACAGATCCAGATACGCGGATAGAGTCCAATTATTAAAGTTGAAGCGACGGTCAATACGAATATCCAGTTTATGAAAATCAGGATAGCGTTCCGAGTTTTTATTTCCCTCAACTCCATACCATTTGCCGTATTTTTGCACAGATGCAACGATTGGAGTGTAAGACGATCCGGAGGCACACTGAAATTTTACGCCTAGCTGCCATTTATCCGAAATTTTATAACCGCTTACCAGAGTAATATTATGAGGACGGTCAAAATCAAAATAATATTCCGAGTCTTGATCTTCATCCGTTCTCTTAGAAACGGAATAAGTATAGGCAAAGCTGCCCACTAAATTTTTACTCATTTTTTTCTGCAGGTAAAATTCAATTCCTTGTGCAAAACCGGAAGCACTATTTGTAATTACTTTTGAAGTATCACTGTTTAAAAAGATATTGTCCATTTCTTTCTGATATATCTCAATACTGATTTTTGTATCGTGGAAGAGTAGGTGTTCAAAGCCAACGATGTAGTGTATAGAGCGGTTGCTGTTTAATTCCTCATTATCAGGATGCAAAGCAGCCTGGTAAGCGGCAGGGGTTTGATAATAATAACCAAAAGCAGTATTAAATGTTGTTCTATCTGTGATTCTGTAACTTAATCCTAATCGTGGGCTGACTTTCGACTCATTTGTGAACTCGAAATAATCATAGCGTAAACCTGTGGTTAGAGACAAAACAGGTAAAGGCTGGAAGGTAGTTTGGAAATAGATGCCGGTTTTATAGGTCATCTTAGGATAATAGTAAACCGTATCTGCAGGAAAAACGAAACCGGTGCGTGTTGTATCTGCTGCACTCCATGTATGATGCTCAGAATTTATTGTTTTAAATTGGATTCCACTTTTGATTTCCAGTATTTCATTATATTTATATGTTAGTTCACTTTTCAGGTGGACCTCATCCTCTTTGACATTTTCACCGTTTAGATTATGATCAGTTTCAGACCCTATCCACGATTTCCAGCCGTTACTGGTAAACGCAGCGGTAGTTAATAAATATCCCTGCTTGCTAAATAAATAGCGCCAGTTCACTCCAATTGCACTGCCATAATCATCACGTCGTGTATAATCATATTTTCTACCCAATTCACTTCCAGCGTCGTCAATTGTCCCGGTTCTTTCTATGTCATCAAGATAGTAAAAACCCACCAGAGACAATTTATGCCGCAAGCCAAATGCATAGGTCGCTTTCCCGACTATATCCCAATAGTTAGGTGCTACCGGTTTATCCATCACTGCTGTTAATATTTCGAAGAACCCGCGGCGCGCAGAAAATACCAGTGTGCCATTACCAGGAACAGGTCCGTCTAATAAAACTCCAAAGCCACCCAGGTTAGCGTTTACATCTGTGTTAAATTTACTGCGGTTACCTTCTTTAAGCTGTAATTCAAAGACAGATGACATTTTATTACCATATTTTGCCGGAAATCCACCGGTCAAGAAATCAACACTTTGGAGCAAGGCTGGATTGACAATACTGATGATTCCCATGGAGGTTCCTAATCGGGCAAAATGCAGCGGGTTGTATATTTCAACATTATCGAGTAAGGTGAGATTTTCTTCCGGTGATCCGCCACGTACTGCAAGATTAGCACTTTTACCTCCGGCACCACTAACGCCTGGCATTGATTGGATAATACGAAAAATATCTTCACCAGAGCCGGCTGATGAGCGAATTTCACGAGGGGTTAAACTTTTCACGCTAACCGGTTTTTCAGAATCCTTTACGAAATATCCTGCTGTAACAACAATTTCTTCATCAAATTTCAGCGTCCCTGTATTTAATTCAAAGTTTACCATGGTCACCCGGTTGGTTGAAACAATGATTTCTGCCTTAATTTGTGATTGGTAGCCAATCATCGAAGCTTCTATCTGGTGAGTTCCTATGGGAATATTTTCAATAATAAAATTACCGGTAAGACTAGTTGCAGCACCAAGATTGCTATTTCGAACAATTATATTTACACCGGGTAGTGGCTGTTGTGTAACGCTTTCTACTATCGTTCCTTCAATAGATCCATTTTGGTTTTGTGCATATGATAAGCTTGTAAGCGTATGCATTAGACATAAGTATAGAAGCAAAATGATTAATCTTTTCATGGTCCTACTTTCTGAAATATCAGCTTTTTTATTCTCGGAGTATTATGCATTTAATAATCATAAATATTTCGGTTATAAAAAATTAACATCGTTTAATATATGCGCATAGGCAACTAATGTTAGGCTTTTGGGGAGTCGAGATCGATGGTTAAATAGATTGCAGGAGTTTTGCTGAAAAGCGCTTAGGCCGGGCGCTGAGTTTATTTAGAAGCTTGAGAAGAGGAAGGACAACGTTCGGTTAATTGTAAATTTATGGTTCTCATATTTCAAGAATATGCTTTAGATTAGATAGCCTTTGCTTGCATTAATGAGCCAACTTAGAGCTTGCCAGACGATTTAAACTAACGCCTGCTTCTGCTGCTTCAAGAGCTAGGTTTCTATGTACATCAGGTGGCACACGAACTACAAATTTTCCACTGAAAGTTTTTTCTGAAAGAGCAAGTGGGACAGAATCTCCTGCTTCTACCATATCGGAGACTACATCGTTTACAACAGATCGAATCCCTTTGAGAGCAGCTTCCTGCGAACTAGCAAGCCAGCTTAGGCTTGGAAACTCAACACAGAGACCTACGTATTCCTGATCTTCTTCTGACCAAGTGATTCGATATGTATAGTGATCAATGTTCATTTCTTTTCCTTTCTATTGCCTTCAGGACCTGTTTCACCTGATAGGCTTTAGCTTTGCCTCCAGCATTTTGAATGTTCACTCTAGGATCGCCAATCCAGGGCATTTTATAAACTCTATGGCTCGTCCCTTTTTGTCTTGGCGCACCAAAGTAGTGGTCACAGACTTTACAAAGATCAGAAAATTTGATTCCTTTTGGATTGTTTTGCATTTCTTGCACAATATCTACAATCTTCGCCATGCTATATGATATCATTATTGATACTACTGTGCAAATATTATTTTCAAACACGTTGAAAGGATAGTATGGTTAGCAGGGAAAACTACCTGCTATCAATTGTATTGGTGAGGCTCAGATGCAAAAAGAGCCCCTCAAGAAAGGACTCTTTTAGTACTCCAGACCTGTCTACGTCCTGTGGACTTCGCCAAGGCAGGCAGGGTTGGTTTATTGATCTATGAGTAGTATTCTTCGCCATCGCATTTAATGACAGGTTCTCGCTGCTGCCAAACGCAAAGAAGCCCCCTCTTCTGAGGGAGCTTCTTTGTGTACTCCGGACAGGGCTCGAACCTGTGACCTACGGATTAGAAATCCGTTGCTCTATCCAGCTGAGCTACCGGAGCATGTCAATAAATATCCAGCTGCCTGTCCCGCCGTAGCTTGAAAAGCGAAGG
>JAYEFL010000004.1:0-54399 GCA_034658635.1 Bacteroidota bacterium
TTGTTAATGACAAATCCTGAAACAGAAAGTTATCTCCGTAGGATTTCGCTATATTTTCGGCTTGTAAAAAATTCAATTCCTGACAATTATTTGTTGCCGCAATATTACGAAAAAGACAGCTCTGGTCGTCGACAAGAAGAAAACAATAACAAATTTGGATATTAGTTGTTAACTCTCTGATATGAATTCATCCATGGAAGATAAAATCATTCTGATAACCGGAGCAAATTCAGGCATTGGCAAATCCACTGCCCTGGCTCTGGCAGCAATGGGTGGGGAACTAATTCTGGTTACCCGGCAAGCAAGCTCTGGTGCAGAAGCACGCAGAGAAATTCAGGAACAGACAGGTTCTGACAAAATTCATCAATACACTTGCGATCTGGCATCATTGGATCAGGTACGGTCTTTAGCGACAGACTTACATCGTGATTTTGATCGTATTGACATACTTATCAATAACGCAGGAATAATAACCAGAGACAGGCAAGAGACAGAAGACGGCTTCGAATATCAGTTTGGAGTGAATCATCTGTCGCACTTTCTCCTCACGCAGCTAATAGTTGATCTTCTGAGGAAAAGTAAGGCTGCAAGGATAATCAACCTTAGTTCAATTGCTCATAAATCAGGTAAAATTCATTATTCAGACCTGAATCTTGAAAAGGGATATGCACCAATGAAGGCTTATTCACAATCAAAACTGGCAAACATTATTTTTACCTATGAACTATGTAAGCGTTTGTCAAAAGAAGGAATTACATCCAATGCAGTACATCCGGGAATTGTTGGCACCAGGTTTGGTTTTGGTCGTGATGACAGAGCAACTCAATGGTTTATGAAATTATATCAGAAACTGGCAAAGCCTCCTGAGAAAGGAGCTGAAACAGTAATTTTCCTCGCCAGCTCACCAGGTCTTGAGCAAAAATCAGGAGGGTACTATGTTAATAAAAAAGCTGTTCCATCATCAAAATCCTCCTATGACCCGGATGCAGCTACAGCTCTTTGGAATTTGAGTTTGAAAATGTGTGGTTTATCGGAGTCTTTGATTTAGACTGACCCCTCCTTTTTTCACCAAGCCCAGAAGTATCAATAACTGAGCTGCAATATAGGTGCTCATTATTAATACAGCAGACTTGGGCAGCTCTGAATGAAACTTGTTGATGGCTAACATGGTATCTGACAGGACAAACAGGATAGATCCCCAGAAAATCAGATTAAATACCAGTGTCGGAACCTTTCCTCTGAGGTTAACAGCTGCTAATGCCATAGCTATTAGTGAAGCGCCATAAATAACAATAATGGGACGCATAAAGCCATCAAGTCCCGGGAAAAGAAGAACTATTATTCCAATCAGATATAAGAGGTAGGGAATCAGTACTAAAGGTTTTCTGATGATAAATCCTTTCGTCTGATTGTTGAAATACTTACTGAACACGAGGATATAACAAAGCTGTGCCATGAAAAAACCTCCTACTCCTGCGTAAAACAGAATCTCCATGCTACCCGAAAACATCAATAGAATATCCCCTGTCCATGAAAAAAAGAAAGCCAGAATAACCATCCATTTGAAATTCCCCTTTCCTGAATGCAGTATGAAATACAAAGCCATCCATGGCAATAGCAAGGGTTTAGCAAGGTATTCAAACCATATGTTGCCTGTCCAGGATCCTATCATCTGAACAATTACCAGTGCAACAAACACCAGAATGAGTATTACTTGTGATTTTTTCATGCTGATTCGAATTTATCTCTAAATTTAGGCATCTAAAACTTAAAACAATAGCCATGAAGAAATTTGTCTTTCCCATCGTAGTAATTTTCCTTTTAAGCGCCTGTTCAACACAAAATCCGGATGAAGAAAACTGGATCAATTTATTTAATGGTGAAGATCTGACTGGTTGGACCATAAAGATTGCCAAACATGCTTTGGATGAAAATTACAATAACACGGTAAGGGTAGAAGATGGTATTCTGAAAATGGCTTATGATCAATATCAGGATTTTGATGGTGAATTCACACACCTGTTCTATAAAGACAAGTTCTCATATTACAAATTAGTGATTGAATATCGCTTTGTTGGAGAACAGGTAACCGGAGGTCCGGGATGGGCAATCAGGAACAGTGGTGTTATGATTCACGGACAATCAGCTGAAAGCATGGAGCTCAACCAGCCCTTCCCTACTTCAATAGAAGTGCAGTTTTTAGGCGGATTGGGAAATGGTGATCGTCCTACCGGAAATCTATGCACTCCGGGTACTAATGTAGAGATGTATGAGCAATTGTTCACCCAGCACTGCACAAATTCCGATTCAAAAACTTATGATGGAGATGAATGGGTAACTATCGAAACCATTGCTCACGGAAACGAACAGATCTGGCATATTATTGAAGGAGATACAGTTATAACATACACTCACCCTCAATTAGATGAACGCGACCCATTATATGAAAGCATGCTGCAACATTACGGTTCCAAAATGATATCAGGTGGAACCATTTCAGTGCAGGGAGAATCATCACCGGTAGAATTCAGAGCCATTAAGTTGCTAAACCTGAAAGGATGCATGGACCCGAAGGCTAAGAATTATAAGTCATATTATGTCAAAGAGGATAATTCGCAGTGTAAGTACTAAAAACGGATCCTCATCTTATCCTTACCACCTCTCTCTGAGCTGATCTCAAGCTCTACCCAATTCTTTCCTCCTGATTTGCTTATCAGGTACCTGTATACTTTTTTGTCTTTGCCGTTGACCCAAAGCTTCGTTTCCTCTGCTACTCCCGGGTTCAGACTACTACGACTTCCTCCTCCTCTGAATCCATAATATCTTCCTGAACTCTGATACGGATCCTGAATAGGCAATTTAGCATCCAGCTCAATCAGACTGATGCCTTTGGAGGATGAAAACTTAAGAATATCCTGATCATACAACTTAAGCTTTTTGGCCCGATCAGAAGCCGTTGGATAAGTACGTTCATTCTTAACTGTAACATCTACCCAAAAAAGGCCATCACCCAAATCAGTTGTAGAGATATCAGTAATTTCCACTTTGGGAAACTGGCTTGCGCAATACATTACAAACTTCGCATTTCTATCAGCCTCAGATTCAATATAGCGGTCTGGTGGAGTACGACTAATATGTTTCTTAGCAGATCCGCCAATCCATATCTCTCCCAAATCCGGATGATCAAATTTATGTGGAGTAATCCAGCCTTCTCCGGTCATTTCAATATCTATCCACTGCATATATTCCTCTTCGGATGCCCTACCATCATTATTAATATCAATATCAAATGTTGGCGTGCCCCACAATTCGATCAGATAAGAATAAGCTCCCAGCATATTATATGTTGATGCGGCAGTCTGTCCGGATAAGCCACCCATAGTAGGTCTGTAATTTTTCAGAATCCTGGCTCCAACAGTCACAATATTAGTCTGAACATCAAGATCATGCTGAAATTCCCTTGGCACCTTGCGATCAAAATACTGAGCATACTTATTCTCCTTACGCATTTGTTCCAGGCGCTGTTCAGCCGTCATTCCTCTACGCCCCATCATGCTGTACGGGCCAGAAGCCTGAGGCTGCTGTGTGGCAGTGCTTTTAACTGGCTGTGGAACCTGAAACATAATCAGTCTTCCAGTATTATGATAGTGGAAAGTTGCAAAGATATTCGGATGATCTAAATGAAATTCATAAGCATTACGAGTACAAGGCTCTGACATAGGATATGGGTTTCCGGATGCCATGTTCCATCCGTATGGATAATTCCTGTTGGGATCAGGACCTCCAATATCATCCTCATTAATTCGTCCGTCTCCATCATTATCAAAGCCCTCAGAACCAATTCTCTTAAATCGTAATCCAGGATAAGTATCATCCTTAACAGAAACGAAACGTCTTTTGTCTTCAGACAGTTTCAGGCTTCCCTTTGGATCTTCAATATACATAGTGGATAACTCGCCATCTCCATCAACATCCTCTGTTTGGTCCTCGTCATACAATCCATCCCCATCGTTATCTTCAGGTCTGTAGGGCTCGCGAGGATTATGCGGAGTATTCGGATGACTCACATAGGATTCATTAGCATCCACATTTAATCCCGGAAGGATATAAAATGTTGAATTATTAACCAGGTCATGCACATAAGCATCATAATCATAACGTGTTAACAGATACCACATCAGGTACATTGAGCAAGTAATTCCATTTACCTCATTTCCATGAACGGCTCCATCGACCCACATAGCCGTTTTATCTTCCGGAGCACCAGTCTTACGGTTTGTTATGGTAATCAGGTATTGATCCCTGCCCATCCGGCTTTTACCTATACTTTCAACCGAGGCGAGCTGTGGATACTTTTTGGCAATATCCTTCATAATCTGAGTCCATTCTTCATACCCGTAGTATTGTTTCCAACTAATAGGAAAATCCAGTTCTCCATGGTAACCGCCCGGACTACTTTGTAGTTTTTTCTGAGCCTGAATCTCTGAAACGCTACCCATTGCAAGGCAGATAATTATTGCTGAAAAGCTTATCAATATTTTATTTATTGTTTTCATGATTAGTCCTCCCATTATTTAATATCAACATCTTTAACCACCGTTCCTCCTTTTTGCGAAGTCAACACCACTTTTAGAGCTGTGTTACCCTGAACTTTTACAATCCATTTGACTTCCGCCGAATTCTTCCCTTTGGATTGTGTCGGGATCTTTGCTTTGCCACCAAGTACACCAACCTTCTGCCAAGCAGCTCCCTGAAGGAAAGTCAGCTTATCTCTCGGACCGATCAACCAAACAACATCCTCACGATTCATTGCGAGTTTGGCTCCTTTACCTAGATGAGTAGCCAGCTGACCAGTGTTTTCAACCTTTGCCGTAATCTCAACAATTTTAAATTTGCCAACCTTTTCAAGCACCTTGCCACTTGCAGAAGTGATTGCAACGCGGGGCATGAGTCCTGCTCTGAATTTCTCAAACTGCCAATGATTCTCACAAATCTTCAGCAAAGCTTCTCCCGGAAAAGGATTATTGCTACCATACTGAGGCAACCATCCGCCAATTTCACCCTCTCCAAGTTGAGGATGTTTGAAACTTTTCCATTCTTTAAAAAGCTTGCCATCGAAATTCTCCTGCTGATATTTGATGGCTGCACGCTGATATTCTGCATAAGCATCTTTCCCTTCAAATTTATAACCAGGCAGGTCAGTACGATAATTAAACAATTCAGTAGTAAGAGAAAATACACCTTCTTGCATATATGCCCAATCGGCCTGCAATCCGTATCCATATCCTTTGTTTTGCTGCTCGTTATATGAAACTTTCCAGGTTCTTGGCATTTCGTAGCCACGCTTAATAGCAAACTTGTTTTTAGATTTTTCGGCCAATTCCTTTTTATAGGTACTTAGTGAATCAGGATATAGCCATGCCTTTGGTACATCTACACCCAAAATCTCAAGAAATTTCTTCCCCATGATATAATCATAAACCGCAATATCTGCCGGGTGCATGCTGTTATCTCCTGATGAACCCATTGGCCGGTAGGTGAATCCTCCGGATGTATGAAGGAACTGGGCCTGATGAATATTCTTATGATTTGTAAAGAACTCGGCCAGAGCTCTTGTTTCAGGAGCTGATGTAGGATATTTACCGGTTCCTCCCTGGTATCCGTCCTTTGTAAACCAGCCTTCCGGAAAATTTCGATTCAGGTCATATCCACTTTCACCATCTTCTCCATGCTTTCCATCCCCATCATTATCCTTATCCTCCAAAATCATTGACCATCGCTCTTTGTCGGTTTTGGCGTTCCTGCTAATCCTCACCATCACTCTTGAATCCTGATCATCAATCACATATCTACCTTTCTTATCTTTATACCTGAAATATGTAATCACCCCGTCACCATTCAGATCATCAGGTCCATCCTCATTAATTTTTCCGTCTCCATCATCATCCTTTAAAAGTGAATTACTCCTTTGGGGAATACCCTTCTCCACACTACTATAAACGCCATCAGGGTTAACAATAGGACAAATGTAGAAGCTTTGATTATCTACCAAATCTGTTAATTCCTCATCTGATCCATATCCTGTAATCAGTTTATCAATAATATACAGGCACACCTCTGATCCGGTGTATTCATTCCCATGGGTTGCCCCGCATATCCATTGTCCGGGCTTAGTCTGGTGATTCTCCATGGGATTGACATTCTTCACATTTTCTTTCCGCTTGTTTTGTAAGCTGACAAAACGATCAAGAGCAGTTCCGATATTTCTATTACTGACAACAAGAACATAAATTTGCCGTCCCATTTCAGACTTACCAATTACTTTTAATTCTGTTATTGCCGGGTAAGCTTTTGCAACAGATTTCAGATATTTTTCTGTACCTGTGTACCCATGAAACTGATCAAATGTAATCGGAACCTTTTGTGCACTAGCAATTTCAAAAGCAGATAAGCTCAGAAATATGAAGCACAAATAGAGGACCCTTTTGATGAATAATTTTTGTGAAATCATGATAATTAAAGGCTTATGTTAATAATAGATCAATTTAAGAGTTTTAATTATAAGATTCCGGCATTAATCATCTGTTATGTAGCAGATTGCTAAGAGAATGAAAACTTGTATTATCTTTGCGCCTTAATTAATTGATGCTCAGCATGACAAAATTGATTCTTGCTGTAGGTTCAGGCGGGTTTGCAGGCAGTGTACTGCGCTTTCTGGTTTACAAGTACTTTGAAAATCCTCAGGCCACAGGATGGCCATGGGGTACGCTTGCAGTAAACATTGCTGGTAGTTTGCTGGCAGGAATTCTGTTTGGGATCTCTGAAAAAACCAACCTGATCCCTGAAACCCTGTCTCTTTTTCTTCTCGTAGGTTTTTGCGGTGGGTTCACCACCTTCTCAGCTTTCGCCCTTGATAACATCAAACTATTCCAGGATGGGGCTTACACTCAGAACTTTATTTATATCACTTCGACAATCCTGCTTGGAATTCTGGCCATTTTTATTGGGCATTATCTTGCTACTTCTGTTATTCGATAGGGCAATAGTCAATGTGCCAATTGTTCAATGTGCCAATTGTTCAATGTGCCAAATTGAACAATTGGCAAATTGGCACATTGACTAATTGACCATCATTTCATTATAGAACCGGACAAAATCTACCTGAATCAGATCTCTGATCCTCCTAAACTCTCCCCAAACAAATTCTTCTGATCCAATCGCATCTGACGGATCCTCGAAACCCTTGTGTAAACGATGATTTACTTTCCCCGGGAAAGTCGGACAGTTTTCATTTGCACCGCCACAGACTGTGATAACATAATCCCAATCTTCATTAAGATATTTATCTACCGGATCAGAAGTATGATGAGCGATATCAATTCCTATTTCTTTCATCACTGCCACAGCTTTTGGATTCAATATCCCAGAGGCCTCGGTTCCGGCAGATCTGACCACCAGATCCGGATCAAAGGATTGTAGAAATCCATGTGCCATTTGACTCCTGCATGAATTTCCGGTACATAATACAAGTATCTTCATAAGATCAATATAAGAATCCAAACAATAAACCTGATAATGTGGCCATAACAACCACTAATAGCACAAAAACCAAAGTCTTTCGTGTACCTATAATACCCCTGATAACCAGCATATTTGGCAAGGATAAGGAAGGACCGGCAAGCAACAATGCCAGAGCCGGGCCTTTTCCCATTCCGGCCGACATCAATCCTTGAAGAATTGGCACCTCTGTTAAGGTTGCAAAATACATAAAGGCTCCCAAAACGGAGGCGAACAAATTTGACCCAAGAGAGTTTCCTCCTACCAGTTTATCAATCCATTCGGAAGGAATAATCCCTGGAATTTGTATTGTATCATGTGTTGATCCCAGCAAGAACCCTGCTACAAGTACCCCGATAGCCAATAGTGGGATAATTTGTTTGGAAAAACCCCATGATGAGAATATCCACTCCCGGTTGTCAGGGTTTTTATGGTCTGTCAAACCAACTATACTGATTCCTGCAATTCCTGTAATAAAAGGAATGACAGGGTTTGTGCTAACTAAGATAGCCGCTCCGACTGCTGCTCCAATCAAAACAACTTTCCACCAATGTACTTTTAACACTCTGTTAAGAGCGATTAATAGAAGTACAAAAAAACCAATAGTGATACTCCACTTATTTGACCAAATGAAATACCATACTCCTGTATCAGTTTCTGCGTCCGGCATACCCCAATTAGCAAAAACCAGAATAATAACCAGGATGAAAAAGTAGACGGCTGTTTGCCACATGGGTCGTGCTTCAGGCTGGGTGGGAAAATTCTCTTGTTCAGCAGCTCTTTCATTCTCTTCTTTGCGAAAAACAAAGGCCATAATCAAACCAATGACAACCGCAAAAACAACAGCACCAATGACCCTTGCCAGTCCCATTTCCCAGCCCAGAATTTTGGCAGTCAGGATAATCGCCAGGATATTTATAGCAGGTCCAGAATATAAAAAAGCAATGGCAGGTCCTAAACCGGCTCCACGTTTATGTATACTTGAGAACAGGGGCAAAATAGTACAACTACAAACCGCCAGGATAGTACCGGATACGGCAGCAACTGAATAGGCTACCCATTTCTTTGCCTGGGCACCGAAGTATTTGATCACCGCACCCTGACTAATAAAAACTGCAATAACGCCGGCAATCAGAAAAGCCGGGAGCAAACAGAGGATTACGTGTTCTCTCGCATACCACTGAAATAAGTCAAGCATAGCCCGGATGGCTTCGGTCACACTTGATTCCTCAAAAGATATTTTATCAAAGGGAAGATAATATGCACCCAAAAATCCCAGAACAATCAAGAGTAATATACCTGATTCTTTTTTCCAATTCATCTGATAAAACTCTTGATTTCTTTCGCCGAAGGCATTCGCCCCCTGGACACTACTTTTCCATCAACAACAAGAGCCGGTGTCATCATGACTCCATAGCTCATAATATCCATAATATCCTCTACTTTAGTAACAACAGCGTCAATTCCCTCTGCCTCAATAACTTCCCTGGTTAATTTCTCCAGCGATTTACACTTGGAGCAACCAGTGCCTAATACTTTTATTTCCATTTTTATTCGGTTATTCGGTTATTCGGTTATTCGGTTATTCGGTTATTCCGTTATTCCGTTATTCGGTTATTCGGTTATTCGGTTATTCGGTTACTCAGTGACTCAGCTAATTCAGCGTCACTTTTGCGTCACTCATGCGTCACTCTGCGTCACTCCCCCAAACAACTCCCCCAACAACTTTCTCGCTTCCTCCCAGTTCTCCCTGTTAATGCAATACCTGATCTTTGGGTATTCGATGTTGCCCTGGATTAATCCGGATTCTTTCAATTCCTTCAAATGCTGCGACAGTGTACTTCTGGCTATTGGCAGATCTTCGGCCAAATCTCCGCTAAAACAACAAGATTGGGAAGAAAGCAATTCCATTATGTACACTCTGACAGGATGAGAAAGAGCCTTTGCATATCTGGCCAATTTTTCTTGTTCTTGCGTAAAAAAAGAGCTTTCCATATTCACTTCTTATTTCGTAGAAATACGAAACAAATGTATAATACTATTGCCACTTACCAATAGATCAATGCATAATATTAGGTGTTCAACCGACAAAACCATCATTATTAGGTTCATTCGTCAAAAAGCTTCAAAAATATTTGAGAAGAAATGCGTTGTACATTACCTTCAGGCTTCCATTATTGAGAACAGAACCTCATGTTAGAGCAGAATACTTCCTTTTACAAGAAATTATTTGAACTATCAGATGATGCTATACTCATCCTTGAAGGGAAAAAGATAATTCAGTGCAATCCTGCATGCTTGAGAATTCTTAAGGCAAAGTCTCATGACCAGATCTTGTCAAGTCATCCGTTTGAGTTTTCTCCTCCTAATCAAACTGATGGAGTGAATTCAGCTGAAAAAGCTGATAATCTCATTTTGGAATGTTTTAAAACCGGATTTCAAAAGTTCGACTGGACTCACAGGCGATTCACGGGTGAAGACTTCCCTGCTGAGGTCACTCTGACGCGATTCGAAATGGGTGATAGAAAATTGATTTTCGCTGTAATACGCGATATATCAGAATGGACGGTTTCTGAAACCGCCCGAAAAGATGCTGAAGGAAGACTACATTTTATAGCCAATAATACCGAGGACATTATCTGGATGCGGGATTTGAGATTCAGATACACCTATTTATCACCTTCTGTGTACCGTGTCAAAGGATATACTGTGGAAGAAGCCCTTCAGCTCACTCCAACACAGACTGCACACCGGGATGATATCAAGCAAGCCTATGAAGGTTTGCGGGAGGAGTTGGAAAATGAAAAAGATCCTAATAGTGATCCTAACCGGAGCAGGCGATTTCAAATGCGCGAGTACAAAAAGGACGGTAGCCTGATCTGGACAGAACAATCTATGACTTTCATCCGTGATAGCAACAATGTGCCAATAGGGATTATGGGGATCACCCGGGATGTAACTGAAAATGTTAAGATTCTGGAGGATTTGAAAACTGCAAAGAACCAGGCAGAGGAAAGCGACAATCTAAAGTCTTCATTTCTGGCCAATATGTCACATGAAATTCGAACACCATTAAATGCAATTTTAGGATTTGCAGAATTAGTGGCTGATAATCAACTGGATTACGAAGAAAAACGTTTATTCATAGGAATTATTAGAAAGAGTTCAACTCAACTACTCAATATCATTTCTGATATTTTTGATGTTTCCAAGTTAGAAACCAAGCAACTTCTTTTGGTCAAACGACCCCATAACCTGAAATTACTCCTTGGTAGCTTTTATAATTTAACAGACGATCTGGATAAGGAAGTCTCCGGCAATATTAAATTCAGGATTAATAAAATCCCTGATTATTTAGATCAGGAATTTCTTCTTGACAAAGAAAGGCTTATTCAGGTCATTCGAAACCTTATTGACAATGCTTTCAAGTTTTCTGACTCCGGTGAAATTCATTTGGGAGTTGAATTAAAAGGACAGGATCACATGAGAGTTTTTGTCAAAGATGACGGACCCGGAATAAAAACAAAAGACAGAAAACTCATCTTTGAAAGATTCAGGCAAGCTCATGAAAGTCTTGATCGCAAATTTGGCGGAACTGGACTTGGACTATCGATATGCAGAAGTTTGGTGGAGTTGATGAATGGTGAAATCGGTGTAATCTCTGAAGAGGGTCATGGTTCTGAGTTCTGGTTTTCGATTCCAATATATCTCTCTGAATAAAATCCTCCTGACCAAAGCTGATTTCATATTTCCAACTATCTTTGGTTCCCAAACTACAATAGCATGAAAAAGCTGTTCATCCTATACCTCCTTGGCATTTTCACCGGTCAAATGTTAAAAGGGCAAACCAATCTTCAGATTACAGACAATCAGGGAAATAAATCTGTCCAAATACTTGAATCAGGTTCAATATTGCTCGAATCCCCCAATGAAGGATTGTGGTCTGTCGGCACCAACTGGAGTAATGCATGGCCGTCTGACTGGAAGCACATTCAGGCTGATTCAATGGAACAAATAAATGGATACCTAATTCTGCATGGATCATTACAAATGAAGACGGGCATTCTGAAAGTAAGAGATGCATATATAACTCATAATGGTCAGATAAAATGCACCAGGCGATGGGAATGGGCTGGAGCGGATACTCTAAAAGAGATTACCCTAACTGTTCGCTTTCAGAGTCCTGGTATTAATAAGCGTGTTTTGATGCCAGGAATACTATATTACGGGAATCCAGCAGGAGAAAGAAGCAAAAACACACCGGTATTCAAAGGAGAGAAAAATGAATTGGCCTTTTTTGAGGAGCACCGCTTCCCTATGCCTTTTGTATCTCGGGAATGGGGTGAAGGTAACCAGGCACGAACGGTAGCTCTACACAGCCTTCCATCTCCCATTCCATTCGGCAATAAAAATGACCAGTGGTGGTCGATTGGGATTATTAACCACCATGAAAGCACCGATCTTTGTCTTTATTCAGGTCCGGTTGCTTTTAACGGTCAAAAAAGTGTAATAAAAGCCTTCCAAGGCAGAGATATGATGGAAAAATATGATGAAGCCTGGATCAATTTGCCTCCCGGAGCCATAGTTGAGAAGACTTTCTATTTAGAAGGCTTTTCAAGATTAGAAAAAGGCAGTGGCTTTCAATATGCAGTTGAATCTTCTTTGGACATATTTCGTCCATGGGATATGAACGGTCTGCCGACTTTCGACGAGATTCTTCAGGCAAAGATTAATTTTTCCGAATCGAGATACACCGAGGAAGACGATTATGCAGGATTTAGAAAATATCCTGATAGAAATTATTTTGTTTTGGGGTGGTGCGGTCAGGCTATGGCCCCAGGCTATGCATATCAAATATTGGGTCCAAGATACTCCATCGACCATCCTAGCAAGAAAATCCAGAAATCACTTGATTTCCTTTCATCAACAGGATTTTACGAATCTGGTTTTTATACCTGGTACAATCCAGATAATAAGGAATGGTTTATGAATCACAGACCAGAATGGCTCAGTCAGGGACAAGCAATGCTTAACATATGCAATGCTATTCGTGTTGCCTCAGGCTCTGACCTGAACATTGATAAATGGACTGAGTTTCTAATTCAAGCCGCTGATTTCCATGCTGAAAGAATCCTATCAAAAGACTGGAAGCCAGAATCAACCAATGAAGGTTTTTTTATTGCTCCTTTGGCTCATGCATCAAAGATTCTGGATAATATTCTGTATTTAAAAGCGGCTGAAAAAGCGGCCAATTATTATGCTAAGCTCTATTTGGATATGACAGAGGTGTATTGGGGAGGAACTCTGGATGCAAGCTGTGAAGACAAAGAAGGAGCGTATGCTGCACTTCAAGGTTTCATTGATCTTTATGAAGTTACAGGGAAAGCTGAGTATTTGAAATGGGCAAAACATGCCGGAGATGTTTGCCTCACCTATACAGTTGTTTGGGATATTCCACTTCCCCCCGGGAGATTAACCGATCACAATTTTAAAACCAGAGGCTGGACAGCAGTTTCTGTTCAAAACATGCATATAGATGTATTCGGAGTACTGATCGCACCCTATATTTATAAATTAGGAAAAGCACTGAATAAAGAAAGTTATCTGAAAACTGCAGAACTAATGTTCAGAAGCTGCGGACAATTAATCGATCCTTATGGAAGTCAGGGTGAACAACCATATCAGACAAATTACATCCAAACGAACTGGAAAGATAAGCCAGTATTTGAACGACGCGGCAATTATCTGGAAACCTGGACAGTATTCTGGATAACAGCGCATTTTCTGAATGCCGGAGCAATGTTAATGGAATTAGGAGCAATTTAAATCCCATCCATGAAAACCTCATCAGTATTAATTACCGAAACAATTGAAGCGCTGAATTCCCTTGCCAATCATGAAAGAAAAGAATTGGCCAAAACCTACTACCCGACCAAAATGAAGGTTATTGGGGTTATAAATCCTGATGTGAAAATAGTTGTAAAGCAACTTAAGCTGGACATCAAGCTTTTTAATCCAAAGCAGATAATCCAATTGACTAAAGACCTGGTTCATACCGATATATTTGAATGTCAGCAGGTAGGATATGAAATAATAGGGAAGGATAAAAATTTACTGCCCTATCTCAGCCTGCAGGATGTGGAACAGCTCGATCATAACCAAGACAATTGGGTTTCAGTAGATACATTTTCATCATATATTCTTGGAGTAGCCTGGCGTTTAGGCATCGTCACTGATCTGGAGATTCTTAACAAAACTGAATCCTCGAACTTTTGGATTAGAAGACAAGCTCTGGTTGCCACTCTTGGATGGAATCAAAAAGCCAGAGGAGGTATCGGAAATACAGGAAAAACCCTAATGATTTGCTTGAAGTTGATGGACGATCATCACGACATGATCAATAAGGCCCTGAGTTGGGCACTTCGCGAATTGACCAAAACAGATCGGAATTCAGTAATTGATTTCATGGAAAAATTTGATGAACGATTGCATGGCAGAGTCCGCCGGGAGGTTTGGAACAAAATAAACACAGGGTTAAAAAATCCGGTATTGTAGGGACAGATTCACATATGATTCGTAGATTCACATATGATTCGTGTATGGGCCGATTCGCGAATGTTTCGCATATTCGCATATGCATCGTAAGGGCCGATTCGCGAATATTTCGCATATTCGCATATGCATCGTAAGGGCCGATTCGCGAATCGGCCCCTACTGTGCAAAATGAACCACAATGAAACAACTAACTCATACGGAAACGCCAACCTCCCCTCGTACCTTCCCAATTATGGTATTATGCGATGGAATTACGCTACCAGCCAACATTGGAGCAATTTTACGCTTAGCTGACGCATTTGGGGTAGAAAAAATCATTTTTGGCGGAGTAGGCGTGAAAACTTCCGGTCGAAAGGTGAAGCAAGTTTCCCGTTCCACTCACCAATGGGTTCCACACAAACATACATTCAATATTGCAGCTGAAATTTCAACACTGAAAATTGAAGGGTATGAAATCATTGCTCTTGAGATCACTGATCAAAGTGAGCCCATACATGAATTGAAAATCAGAAAGGAGCAAAAAATTGCCCTGGTGATAGGATCAGAAGTCCAGGGAATCAGCAAAGAAGTCCTGAATCTCTGCAATCAGGCTTCCCACATTCCAATTCATGGCAGAAACACGAGTATGAACGTGAGCAATGCCTTAGCAATTATTTTATATGATATTACCCGGCAATTGAATGCCTGAGATACGAATAGGGTAATTATAATATTTTTCGTACCTTTTTTGGTTTCTAAAACCCTGTCATTATGGAATCAACTACTGCACTTCCCCAGCGTGAACATATGCCAAAATTGGCTTTTCGGCTCATGAAACTGAGTATGAACTTCATGGATTTATTTTTTTCCCCTGCCAACAAACTCAACTCTTTTGGAATCTACCAGGGAGATACAGTTATTGATTACGGTTGCGGACCTGGCCGGTATTTGAAACAGGCCAGTAGTCTTGTTGGACTGAATGGGCGGGTTTATGCAGTTGACATCCACGACCTGGCATACAAATGTGTTACAAGATTGGTCAAAAGAAAAAAACTAAGCAACGTTTACCCGGTCAAGGCCAATCGGTATTTTGCAGCCATTCAGGAAGACAAAGCAGATCTTATCTTTGTGTTGGATGCCTTCCACATGATATCACAACCCAACGAGTTCCTAAACGAATTACACCGCCTTGTCAAACCCAATGGCCGAATAATTCTCGAAGACGGCCACCAAAAACGCTCCAAAACCCTTAAAAAGGTAAATGACAATAAGCGCTGGTATATTCAGTCAGAAAAAAAGAAACACCTAATCCTAAGCCCACGTTTCAAAATAAAATAAACTTAGCTTTTTTATAATCTTAATCCTATTCCTTGGCCTTAAGTACTACTTCCTATTTTCTAAGTCTTCCATTTAATACTACACCCAATCCCTGGTTTCTGATCTTTCGGAATTGGCTTCCCTGCCAACAACAAATCCAAAGCCCGTCGCAAATCTTTGCCATTAACCGGCTTGCCATTGGAAGGACGCGCATCATCCATCTGTCCGTGATACACTAGTTTCAGATCTTTATCAAACACATAGAACTCAGGGGTACAGGCTGCATCGTAGGCTCTTGCTACATACTGTGTTTCATCGTATAAGTACGGAAAAGTGTAACCCTCTTTTTGAGCATGCTCATTCATCCTTTCAGGAGAATCTGATGAATATCTTATAGCATCATTACTACTGATCCCGGCAAAAGAAATCCCTTTTGCCTGATACTCTTTAGCCAAACTAACGAGTTCATTATTCACAAGCACAACGTAAGGACAATGGTTGCATATAAACATTATTACCGTACCCTTATCAGAGCGTATATCACTCAAGGACACAGGCTTACCTGATACTGTATTTGGTAGTATGAAATCCGGTGCAACAGTTCCCAATGGGAAAGAGTTTGATTCTGTAAGTGCCATAATAAAATAGAGTTTTCAAAAGTTTCATGCTAAATTTACAACAAAGTCTCGTAAAGACACACGGCATAAAAAAGAGTAGTATGAAAATTACAATCACTCTCCTTTTCATCGGCATCCTGATCTCTTGTCAACCTGAACAACAAAATACTGAGCTTAAACTATGGTACGATCAACCGGCTGAAAAATGGGAAGAAGCTCTACCTGTTGGTAATGGTAGGATTGGCGGGATGATTTATGGCAACCCGTACCGCGAGCAAATCCAGTTCAACGAAGAAACCCTCTGGACGGGCGAGCCTCATGAATACCAGCATCCTGGCGCTCATGAATACCTCGATACCATCAGAGGATTATTATTCTCTGGAAAGCAACGCGAAGCAGACCAATTGGCCATGAAGAATTTCATGAGCATACCATTACGTCAAAAAGCATATCAACCCTTTGGAGATCTGATCATCGAAATGGCCGGTCTCGGTGATGTTGAGGATTATTACCGGGAGCTCGACCTGAATGACGCGATTGCCAGAGTTAAATATACGTCTGAAGGCAACCAGTACAAGCGCGAAGTATGGGTTTCTTACCCAGATCAGGTAATGGCTATCAGACTGACAGTTAATGGAAAACAAAAGCTAAACTTTGATTTAGCTTTCAACTCCCCCCACAAAGATTCTCAGATAAAAGGAACGGATGAAGGATTAAGACTGAAAGTTAAAGTGGAAGACGGAGTATTAGAGGGTGAAGCTCTGGCCTGGATTCACGATACTGATGGCCAAGTAGAGATCAAAGAAAATCACCTACAGGTAAGAGACGCCAGCACAGCCTTGATCCTGATGAGTATTGCCACCTCATTCATAGACTATCAGCATGTTGATGCAGACCCCTTTTTAGCTTGCCAGGCTATTTATAACAGGGTGAAGAACAAGAACCTTAAAACTATCAGACAAACCCATGTCAATGATTACCAGGAATTATTTGATCGGTTCAGCATTGATTTCGGCCCCGGTAAGGATTCTTTGCCCACTAATGAAAGGATATTGGAGTTCTGGAAAAACCCCTCTGATCCATCTTTTCTGTCTCTTTACTCACAATATGGCCGTTACCTGATGATTTCCTCCAGTCGTGGAGAAGGTCAGCCAGCTAATCTTCAAGGAATCTGGAATCCTCATATCAGACCACCATGGGACTCAAAATGGACTGTCAACATCAATACAGAAATGAACTACTGGCCGGTTGATGTTACCGGATTAACAGAATGTTTAAATCCATTGTTTAAAATGATTGAGGAATGTGCTGAATCAGGACAAAAAGTAGCAATGGAACATTATAAGGCTCCCGGCTGGGTATTGCATCACAACACAGATATCTGGAGAGGAACTGCCGCAATCAATGCAGCTAATCATGGTATCTGGGTTTCAGGCGGAGCATGGCTGACCACTCATATGTGGGAGCACTTCATGTTTACTCAGGATATTGATTTCCTCAGAGACAGAGCCTGGCCGATAATGAAAGGAGCCTCCGAATTCTTTGTTGATTACCTGCTAGAAGATCCTGAAACAGGATGGCTTATTAGCGGTCCGAGTAACTCTCCTGAAAATGGCGGCTTAGTAATGGGCCCAACCATGGATCACCAAATCATCCGCACACTTTTCAAGACATGCATAGAAGCCACTGAAACCCTGAATATTGAACAGGAATACCGTGACACATTAATCGACATGCTTCCCAGAATTGCTCCCAACCAGATTGGCCAATACGGACAACTACAGGAGTGGCTAAGGGATATCGATAATCCCAATAATCATCATCGCCATGTGTCTCATTTATGGGGTGTGCATCCTGGTAACGATATCACCTGGGATCAACAGGATCTGATGGAAGCAGCAAAACAATCTCTTTTAATGCGTGGTGATGAAGGAACAGGTTGGAGCCTGGCCTGGAAAATCAACTTCTGGGCACGATTCCTGGATGGAAACCATGCATACAAACTAGTTCACATGCTTCTTAGTCCGGCTGAACACCCTGAACGTAAAATACGGGGAGGAACCTACCCAAATTTATTTGATGCCCATCCACCTTTCCAAATTGACGGAAACTTTGGAGGAACATCTGGCATAATAGAAATGCTGATGCAAAGCCACAATGGCGAAATCCATCTTCTGCCAGCCCTGCCTGAAGCCTTGAATTATGGCAATATCAACGGAGTAAGAGCCCGAGGAGGGTTTATCCTCGATTTCAGCTGGGAAGAAGGAAAAGTTAAAAGCCTTAAAATTGTTTCCACAGCAGGAGGAACCTGCCTGCTCAGGCAAGGAAAGAACAGCGTAGAGTTTGAAACCGATCCCGGAAAACAGTATTTCTTCAACGAAAATCTGATCATGCAATGAATTTGGTTGCTTGGTTCCATTAGTACAAATCATGCTACCCAGGATTCTTCCGTCAAAATTGTACTAACAGCCGAATAATATTTTTCAAGAGAAGTAGCCTTTTTTATCCTCTTGAAGACTTTGTGGCTATTAGTAAATGACAAAGAGAAGTACTCCCAAAATCCTCTCATTTTGTTCAATAAATGAGAAGGGCCTGATAAAGCAGAAAGATATTCTTCGGCCAGAGAATCATGAAACTTCTTAAACCTCTCTATTTTGGATTCAGCAGACATCTCAAGCCCTGTTAAGTCCTCGGCCATAAATGGATTGGCAATCAGGGCCCGCCCGATCATGAAATGTTTCACTTCAGGAAAGCGGTTCTGGCATGCTTGAACATCAGCTAAGTCTGTCAAATCTCCATTATAAGCAACAGAATGATTACTGTAAGGCAACAAGTGCTCAAAAACATCCCGGTTTGCTTTTCCTTTATAAAGCTGTTTTCCAATTCGGGGGTGAATGATTATTTCTTCAAGGGAAAATCTATTGAGTACTGGCAATATTTTCTCCAGATCATGCGGATCTTCAAGTCCCAGACGAAGCTTTACGGAGAGCCTGATATTGATTTTGAGCATGATTTCTGCTAAAAGACCATCAACAATATCAGGATAAGGCAAGAGACCGGCTCCAAGCTTACGATTAGTTACCATGGGAAAAGGGCAACCCAGGTTCCAGTTCATTTCGGTATAGCCCTGATCCTCCAAAAAACCAGCCAGATACAACATTTCTTCAACCTTATTGCTCATGATCTGGGGGACGAGTTGGACAGACTGATTATTATCCGGGGCAATATCCCGAATTCTCGCTTTGGGTATCTTCATCCCTTTTTCCAGCCGGATATAGGGAGCATAATACCAGTCAACACCCCCAAAGTGCTCATTAAAGCACCTCCTGAAGCGAAAATCGGTAAGCCCTTGAATTGGAGCGAGTGAAATAATTGACTTTTCATGAACCATAGCACAAAAATAGTTTCCAATCCGGATTTCTTAACTACTTTTAATAAGTAAACAGAAAATCATGTCTTCCAACATTGCCATTAAGTGCAGAAACCTTTCGAAATCCTATGGCTCCCTCAAAGCCGTTCACCAAATGAACCTGGAGGTAGCAAAAGGAGAGATTTTTGGATTCCTCGGCCCCAATGGCGCAGGAAAAAGCACATCAATTATGATGATATGCGGTTTGTTGAAGCCAGATTCAGGACTAGTATATATCAATGGATTGGAACTTCGAAAAAACCCCAGTCTATCCAAAATTATCGGTTTTTGTCCGCAGGAAAATGTCTTTTGGCCAAAATTAAATGGCTTGGAACAATTACTTTTCATGGCTGCAATGTATGGTATCAGATGGAAGGATAGTAAAAAACGAGCGATAAGATTATTGGATGATCTGGGCTTAAGCTCTAAATCGAAATCCCTGACATCCAAATGGTCGGGAGGCATGAAGCGCAGGTTAAACATTGCCCTTGCTTTAATCCATGATCCTGATATCCTGATATTGGATGAACCTGAAGCCGGACTTGATCCTCAAAGCAGGGTTCTTATAAGAGAATATTTCAGAGCAATGATACCGCAAAAGACCATATTACTGACTACCCATAACATGGATGAAGCTGATCGTATGTCTGACAGGGTGGCTATAATAGATGATGGATTAATTATCGCGCTTGGGAATCCAAGAGAACTGAAAAGGGAAGAAGAAAGCCTTGAGGATGTATTTATTAGACTAACAGGGAAAAGCCTGCGCTCATGAAAATACTGGCCATTTTCATAAAAAGCATTAAAGAACAAATAAGGCAATTTTGGCTTGTTCTACTCACCATTCTGATGGCACCATTTTTTGTAGGAATCTACTATTTAATGTGGGAATCATCACAATTGAATCTGAATGTGGCGGTTGTCAACCATGATATAGCTGCAGAGGGCATAAACCATGGAGGTTCTTTTTGCAATTGGGCTACTGATCACCAACCCGATAGCATCCCTATCCAGTTCCATACGGTAAACAGTAACGAAGCTGCTCTAAAGGAATTGGAAAACAAAAAGGCAGAAACTATACTTATTATCCCGGGTAACTTCTCAGAAATGATCCTGGAATTAAAATCAGGAAGTGAGGTTAGAGTCCCTTTTGAGCTGAGTGGAGACCTCAGCGACCCGAACTATATGTTGGCCTCCATCTGGGCACATGAAATGATCATATCATACATACAGGAGGCTACCGGAGTGGAATTATTTTACGAATTAACTGAAACTCCCGCAGGTCTTTCCGGCTCACTTAAAGAATTTGACTTGTATGTTCCGGGTCTGCTAATCCTATCCCTTATCATGCTCATGTTAACTGCGGCCATAGCATTTATACGGGAATCGGAGCAAAACACCATAACACGTTTAAAGCTCGCACAGGTCAGCCAAACAAAGATAATAACCGGAATCACTATTGTTCAGGTGATGGTTGGCCTTCTCTCCATTCTGGCAACCCTTTTTCTGGCTGGAGTTCTGGGATTTGATTTCAAAGGCTCATGGGGGCTATTCCTCCTGATTAGTATTTTGGTATGCTTGTCGATTATCGGCTTCAGTCTGATCCTGGCAGCAATAAGCAAAACAGTTAATCAAATCTTAATAGTTGGTAACTTTCCTCTATTCCTATTCATGTTCTTTACCGGAGTCATGATGCCCATACACGGCCCAACATTATTTAAGATGTTCGGTTACGACTTCACCCTGCCTGGACTAATGTCACCATACCATGCTGTACATGCTATTCGAAAAGTAAGTAATTATGGAGCTGGATTTCAGGATATTTGGCCTGAATTGATTGCATTAGCGGGCCTAACAATCCTATATTTTTGGATTGGAGCTGTGTTATTCAAAGAAAAGCACCTTAAACTAAAATAGGACTGAAAAGTAATAACCCGGAACCACAAGATTCCAAGCGATTAGAAAAAGAATAAAAGTCAGTAAAGCTGCTGAGACCAAGCTGAAATGAATCCTAAATATTTGGGTTCCGTGCTGGCCAGTCCAAACTAATATCAATAGAATCAGTTGTAAAGGAAACAGAATAACTAAGAAACTTGGTAAAGAATAAAAGATATTCAGCCAAACACCAGCAGCTTCATCGATACCTGGAAAATTAAGTGTATCGATTAACTCTGAATGTTTGCTTAAGAAAAAATACACCAGCAAAGCTATCATGACCATTAGTAAAGAAACATATCTGCTGATGCTGAAAATTGCTTTGTAAGCCAGAGGCTTTGAATCTGCTTTTGCAAGTGCAGGTCTTCTGAAAACCCAGCCCAAAGGCCATAACAAAAGAGCAGAAAAAAAGACTATCAGACTAATAATCACGAGAAAACGATTGAGCTCAATAATATCTTCGGGTCTGGGGAATATTTCCATTCAAAAACAATTTTTTATTGGCTAAATTTACAAATCATTTAATGATTGCTTCACATGAAAGTACGAAATCTCATCTACCTGCCATTTTTATTCCTAATTATTTCTTGCCAGAATCAACAATATAGTTGGGAAACAGATCATATTGAAATTACTGTTGATAAAAAAGGTTACGTGGTTGGACTTACAGATATCCAGACTAATTATAATTATTGTCTCAAAAATATTTCTTCCCCCCTTATCCAAATTAGAAAAGACTCTGTACTATATCAGCCTCACAGCTTTGGACCAACAGGAGAAGAAGGACTTTATCAGCTAAGCTTTGATAATTTGCCTGCAAAATTTATTCTGAGGATTAAGGCTGTTAGCACTCATATTACAATTAGCATTGAGAAGCTTGAAGATGCTGAAAATATTGATTTGGCCATTTGGGGACCCTATGCTAATACCATTAATGAAACCATAGGTGAAGTCGTTGGAGTAGTAAGAAACTCTGAATTTGCAATTGGAATTCAAACCCTTAGTATTCGAACACTGGGGGGATATCCGAGTCAGGAAAATGACCAGGATCCTGCGTATAACATTTTTGAAAGCAATTCCATTGTTGACGTATCTGATTCTGTCAAAGTATTATATCGTGGACAAACTGCCAAGAAGATTGAATCGGGAAGTGTTCTTCAAGCCTACGTCAGAGACCGTAGCAAAACTAGAGTTATTTCGAACTGGAATCATGAAAGATACGTAGCACCGGCTTTTGATGATCAGGGCATTGAAGGTTCATCTATTGCTTTGTTTGGCTCTCAGGCAAAAAATGCCCTGGAAACCATAGGAAATATTGAGATAGCTGAAGGACTTCCACATCCAATGATTGATGGGCAATGGGGAAAAACAGCCAGATCAGCCACAGCCTCCTATCTCATTATGAACTTTGGGGAAGATAATCTTGACCTTGCCATGAATCTGACAAAACAAGCTGGTCTGAAGTATTTGTATCATGGAGGTCCCTTTATAAACTGGGGCCATTTTGAACTAAATACCAAAGAGTTTCCAGATAATTGGGAAAGCATGGCCAGATGTGTAGAAAGAGCAGAAAAAGAAGGACTCCTGCTCGGGTTACACACCCTCTCAAATTTCATCACTACAAACGACCCATATGTTTCTCCAAAACCTGATCCCCGCCTTGCAAAGGTTGGATCCAGTAATATTCTCGCAGATATCAGTATCCAGGACACTGAAATTCATGTTGAGAGTCCGGATTTTTTCAACCAGATGAAGAATAACACATTACATGCTGTAGTAATCAATGATGAAATTATTCGTTACCGGGAGGTAAGCGAGAGTGATCCCTGGATATTGATTGACTGTGAAAGAGGAGCGTATGGCACTGAACAGAAGGCTCACGCAAAGGGATCTGTGATTGCCAAACTGATGGACCATGGCTATAGCACCTTCCTGACCAACTCTGAACTCAGTAAAGAAGTTGCTCTTCAGATTGCCGATTTATATAACCAAACCGGACTTAAACAGATTTCTTTCGATGGACTCGAAGGTAACTGGTCGACCGGCATGGGTCAGTATGGGCGACAGTTGTTTGTGAAATACTGGTATGAAGCTCTAAACCCTGATCTGCAGGGAAAAGTGATCACTGATGCATCCAATCCGGGGCATTACTTCTGGCACATGTATACCCGGATGAATTGGGGTGAGCCATGGTATGCAGGATTTAGGGAAAGCCAGACTCAATACAGATTATTAAATCAGGCCTTCTACCAGAGGAATCTCATGCCATCTATGCTTGGTTGGTTCAGAATGACCCCTGAAATTAGTATAGAAGACATTGAATGGCTATTGGCACGAGCTGCCGGGTTTGATGCCGGATTTGCATTGGTGACGGGCCCTGCTGTGGTTGAAAACCATGGGATGGGAAACCTTATCCTGAATACCATCAAGATATGGGAAGAAGCACGGATGGCCGGAGCCTTTCCTGAAGAATTCAAAAAGGACCTTCAAAATATCCAAAAAGAATTTCACCTGGAGACTAATGGTCCGAATGCATGGAAACTTTATCCCGCCAATGTGGTCAAAGCGATTTATAAAAATCTTGTAAAACAACCAGGTGAACCAAATCTTCTTATAGTTGATTTGAAAAATGAAAATCCCGACCAAACCGTAAGTTTCGTGCTCTCTTCATCGGCAGAATCAGGTTTATCGGATATTCAACTTGAAATTGACAACTTCAGAAAAATTCTATTGCCTCTGAATTTACCACCCAAACATCACATTAAATACAACGGAGGAAGTTTCGTGAACCTATACGATTCTAACTGGAACAAAATCGATTCAGCCCGAATCATTCAGGATCATATGACAATCCACCAAGGTGATCACACAATTCAATTTGAAGGAAATTTTACAAGTGGTTCAGGCGATATCAAAATTGAAATCAGAACCCTCGCACTACCCCATGATATCAGAACCAAATAATAATGTTGAGACACACGGCCGTGTGTCTCAACGACATTACAAACCTAAACCATGAAAGAAAAACAATGGGAACATCTTTGTTCCACTATCAAAGGGGAAAACCACGATATCATCCCCGGCTTTATAATTGACTCGCCTTGGCTACCTAACTGGGCTGGCATGAGCATTTTAGATTATTTCTCGAGCGAGGAGTATTGGTTTCAGGCTCACCTCAAGGCTGCCAATACCTTTCCTGAAGCCATCTTCCTGCCAGGTTTCTGGTCGGAATTTGGGATGTGTACTGAACCATCAGCTTTTGGTGCTAAATGCACTTTCCCGGAAAATGAATTCCCACATGCCCATAAAATGATGCAGGACATTAGTGATGTAGACAGCTTAATTGCTCCGAAAGTCGACCGTGACGGTTTGCTTCCCATGATGATCAAACGCCTTCAACATTACCGTGGTGCAATGGAAAAAGAAGGGTATGGAATTCGTTTTTCTGTTTCCAGGGGTCCACTCAATATTGCCACCTACCTTATGGGAACCACCGAATTCCTGACAGCTATGATGATGGAACCGGTAAAGACCCATCAGCTCATCAGGATCATCACAGACTTTCTACAGGATTGGCATGACTATCAGAAGTCCTGCTTCCCTGAAATTGATGGCATATTGATGCTTGATGACATCATTGGATTTATGAGCCGTGATCAATTTGAAGAATTTGGCCTGCCCTATTTCAAAGAATTGTATGACCGGCCCCTTACCATTAAATTTCTTCATAACGATGCACCAAGCAAGGAGTCTGCCCCACTCTTAACCAAGATGGGAGTCAACTTCTTCAACATGGGAATAGATGTCAGCCTTGATGAAATTGCCCAACAAACCAGCAACCAGGTTTGCTTACTGGGAAATCTGCCTCCAAGAGATGTTCTGGCAGCTGAAACGGCTGAACAAGTCTTTCTAAAAACCAGAGAACTTATTAAAACTGTAAAACCAGAAATGAAGGTTATTCTTTCCTGTGGAGGAGGAATGCCACCGGATGTTTCAACAGAGAATATCCGGGCATTTATCCGGGCAACAAAAATTCAGAACTAAAGTCACCACCAATTGTCATACCATAACTCAAAGCAATCTTTGACCTTGAAAAACGAAGTTCAAAAAAAGAAAATTAGCTGGACCGGACTACTCAATGTCTGGAAACTCTTCAGGTATTTGAAGCCATATCGCTGGGAATATGGCCTGGGATTATTTTTTCTGTTTGGTGCAAGCCTGGCTAATCTTGCTTTTCCAAGGTTATTGGGCGATCTGGTTAATTCAGGAAACGAAGGGAATTTAGGCACTAATCTGAATACTCTGATTCTTTTCTTAATTATCATTCTTTTAGTACAAGCCATATTTTCGTATTTCAGAACGGTATTATTTGTTAACGTCACGGAGAAATCGATGGCTGATCTGCGAAGGGAAACCTATGGCCATCTGGTCAAACTACCAATGCAATTCTTTGATAAACACAGGGTTGGAGAGCTGAATAGTCGGATTTCTGCGGATGTTTCATTGGTACAGGAAACCCTCACCTCCACGATAGCTGATTTTATCCGTCAGATCGTTATCATCTCAGGGGGAGTTATTCTCCTAATTATTACCTCACCCAAGCTCACACTTTTTATGTTGGCAATTTTGCCGGCAGTTGTTCTGGCTGTTTTCTTTTTTGGACGATTTATCAGGAGATTCTCGAAAGATGCCCAGAAGAAAGTAGCTGAATCAAATATTGTCGTCGAAGAAACATTGCAAGGCATTACGAGTGTTAAGGGATATACAAATGAGTACTTTGAAATTAATCGTTACAGAGAGATAATCCAGGAAGTCGCAAAAATTGGCATGAAGAGTGGCAGATATCGTGGCGCATTTTCAGTATTCCTTATTCTTAGCCTCTTTGGTTCCTTGGTAGCCATTATTTGGAAAGGAGCTATTTTATTGGCAGCTGGAGAAATGCTGGCAGGCGAGTTATTTAGCTTTGTTATCTATTCAGCCTATATAGGGGGGAATATTGGGGGTATGGCTGCCGTTATTACCCGCATGCAACGATTTATTGGAGCTACAGAGGATCTGTTTGAAATCTTTGATGCAGAAGAAGAAACTATCACTGCCATAGAACAAGTACAAAATAGTAATTCAAGGATTTCAGGACACATTGCCTTTAAAAACCTCAGCTTTGCCTACCCTTCACGTCCGAATGAATTAGTATTGCAAACACTAAATATTGAGATCCTTCCCACCCAGATGGTAGCACTTGTAGGTCCAAGCGGTGCCGGAAAGTCTAGTATGGCAAACCTGATTCTGAGATTGTATGAACCTACTGAAGGTGAACTCTTGTTTGATCAGAAACCAGCTGAGCAATATGAATTATCTATGCTCAGAGATCACATCGCCCTTGTTCCACAGGATATTTTCTTGTTCGGAGGCAGTATCCGCGAAAATATAGCATATGGTAAACCGGATGCTCCTGAAGAGGAGATTATCCGAGCTGCCAAACTGGCCAATGCCTGGGAGTTTATTGATCGGTTCCCAGAGCAAATGGAAACCTTGGTTGGTGAAAGGGGCACTCAACTTTCAGGTGGTCAAAGACAGCGGATTGCCATCGCCCGGGCCATTCTTAATGATCCAAGAATTCTTATACTGGATGAAGCGACATCATCATTGGATGCAGAATCTGAAAAATTGGTTCAGGATGCCCTGGAAAAACTGATGATAGGCAGAACGTCAATTATAATAGCCCATCGCTTATCAACTATACACAAAGCCGATCAGATATTTATGCTAGACCGTGGGGTATTGGTTGAACGAGGCACCCATCAGGACTTGATGAAAAAACCGGGTGGAGCATACCGGAATCTGAATGAGCTTCAATTGATTGGTTGAAAGGATTTTCGATGTTCGATAATCAATAGGTCGTTGTCATATCTTCATCTACCACAAGGATAAAATCTCCAGTATTTTTATTATCCTCTTCCAGCAAGTAAACATCCTTCTGGGATACGGTATGAATAACCTGAATATCCAGGCCCGGAACCATTCTGTTGATATACCAGATAATCCCTTCATGGTTCTTTGAATGATAAGACCCTTGAAAATGTAAAATTAAGCGCCCTGTTACAAATTCTTTCATTGTAAAAAATGCCATGGTTGCATCCTTCAATGCTTGTGCTTTAGGAAGATTTGCTGTAACACGTGCAGGCATTCCACCACCACCCATTGATAGCATACCCTTATAACAAGGTACTTCAGGATCATATTCAATAGGAAGAGGAGGAAGGAATGATTGTCCGATTGCAGATACGGAATTCAAGCCTTCAAAACCTTTCTTAGCAACCAGACTGGCATAGCGTCTTGGTACATTGGAAGCAACAAACGTGAGAGAATTCTCTTTTGCAAATTCAACAAGGGGCTCATAATCATTTTTATAATTGGGCCATAGTCGGCATTCAGCTACATAACGACCTTTAGTAATCAAGCCCCCTAGGTATTCGTCTAAAATCAATTGATTATCAGACTCAAACATCTCAGCAGCCAGAACCAGATTTTCTTTCTTGACCTCATACAAATCCCGGGTTAGTTCGATTTGCAACCAATGTGCAATCGCGTTATTGTGAAGTTCGCCGAAAAATACCAGATCAGACAATTCAAGCACTTTCAACATTTCGGAGTATTCAACAGGTATCCCTTCACCTGTAAAAAGCTGATAAGCTTTTTTCGACTGGGCATTAATTGTTTGTCCCAGAATAATCATAACTAAAAGAAGTAAGTGGAGCCTTTTCATAATTCAAAATTTTAATTGCTCTAAGATATAATAATTCCACCAACCCATATGATAAATATAACTCAACAAAGAAAGGCAGAGCAGAATGGTTATCAATAGGAATAACTATTTTAGCCGTATAAAAAATAAATTCAAAATTATGAAATACGTATTGCCAGCTCTTTTAGTAATTGCTATAGGATTGTTGATTTTCAAGTTTGCCAGAGATAAGGAAACTTCTCCAGAGATTCAGATGGAAATGCTTTCACAAATACGAGTTGTAAAGGTTGTTGAAGTCTTACAGACCAGTTCCTACACATATCTGCAAGTCAAAGAAAAAAACCAAAAATACTGGATGGCAGTTATCAAACAAGAAGCTCAGGTGGGAGACATTTATTCCTGGGAAACTGCATCGGAAATGAAAGATTTTCCATCAAAAGAGCTTGATCGCGTTTTTGAATCGATCTATTTTGTTGATAATTTATTCAGAGGTGATGGTACACAGGGAAGAGCTATACCGATGGAGCATCAAACATCCAAACCTCGAACGGATATAGATGAGACTATTAACATTGAAAAAGCAGAAGGCGGCATCAGTATTGCCGAATTATTTGCCAAGAAAAAGAAATTTGAAGGAAAAAGAGTAAAGATAAAAGGCAGGGTTGTAAAAGTAAACCCAATGGTGATGGGTAAAAACTGGGTACACATTCAGGATGGAACCCGTGATGGAGATGATTTTGATTTGACGATCACCACAATGGAAAACATCGAGAAGAATCAGGTTGTGACTTTCGAAGGAATTATTACTCTCGACAAGGACTTTGGTGCAGGTTATTTTTACAAAGTCATTATGGAAGAAGCTGAGGTGATTCAGGAATAAAATCCAAAATAGTTACGGGCGTTCCAATATGAGATGTCACTCACCATTTTCCCAATAAGTTCTTGATCATCAGGAAGGATTCCGTTTTTCATATCCTCTCCCAGAAGATTGCACAAGATTCTTCTGAAATACTCGTGACGTGGGTACGACAGAAAGCTTCTTGAGTCAGTTAACATGCCCACAAATCTGCTCAATAATCCCAGGTTTGACAGGGTATTCATTTGCTGCTCCATACCATCCTTCTGATCCAGAAACCACCAACCCGAACCGAACTGAATTTTCCCAGGCACTGACCCATCCTGAAAGTTCCCGATCATAGTCGCAACCATATGATTATCTGATGGGTTCAGATTATAAATGATTGTCTTCGCCAATTGATTCCTGTTTTGCAAATGATCAAAAAAGCCTGACATGGCACTTGCAACAGACGTATCACCAATGGAATCAAAGCCGGTATCCGGCCCTGTACGACTAAGCATGTCGGTATTATTATTTCGCAATGCGCCATAATGGAACTGCTGCACCCATCCCTTTTCATGATCCATTATAGCCAACTCCCACAATATCGTGGTTTGCATCTGGATCAGTTGATCATGAGAAGGATGGTTCCCGTTACGGAGTTTAGCAAAAACAGAGTCTACTGCATCCACCTGACCATTTGTTGAATTAAAAGTATTCAGACCATGATCTGACAGACGACATCCTCTGGAGTGAAAGAAGTCATGCCGATTTTGAAGGGCATTGATCAGATCATCATAATTCCGGATTTCGATTCCGCTTTTCTCGCTAAGCTGGTCAAGATATTGGTTATAAGACTCAACACTAGTAACCATACAGGCTTTATCTGCTCGAAAAGTAGGTAAAACCTTAATCTCAAACTCATCCTTAGCTATTTTCTCATGAGCAGAGAGGTCATCTATGGGGTCATCAGTTGTACAAACAACTTCTACCTTCATCTTGTGCATCAAATTCCGGCAGCTGAATTCTTTTGTCTGGAGCTGTTCGGAACAGGAATTATAAATTCTTTCTGCCGAATCGGGAGTCAGGCTTTCATATACTCCAAAATACCTTGCCAATTCCAGATGCGACCAATGATATAAAGGATTCCGTAAAGTATAGGGAAGGGTCTCTGCCCATTTTTCAAATTTATCAAAAGGGTCAGCATCCCCTGTACAATATTGCTCTGGAATACCATTGGTTCGCATAGCTCTCCACTTGTAGTGATCTCCTTTTAACCAGATCTCCCAAAGATTTTCGAACTGATGATCCTCTGCAATTAACTCAGGTTGGAGATGGCAGTGATAATCTATAATTGGCTGATCTTTAGCATAACGATGATACAACTCAACAGCCTGAGAACTTTGGAGAAGAAAATTTTCGTGGATAAACGACTTCATTGCAATTCAAGGTTTTAAAATAATCTTTTTATATGTCTGTCAAAAAGGTTTTCTTCTACCTGCTGGGCTATAATCTCCTTATGTTTCATAAGTGCATCAAGGTATTCAGATCCTCTTTCGGCAGCAAGTTTATAAGCCACGTGAAATAATTGGCGCATGCTGGAATTATATGCCGGGTTTTCCGGAATATGTCTGATCGCCTGAGCGATCTGTTCTCCCGTCCAGTCATCAATATCAACTGGTAATATGCTTGCATCAATATCAATAACATCAGAATAAGGTCCACAGAGCTCTTCCTGCCGTTGGTAGGCTTCTTTATACATTCCCTTTATCATCCCAACGCTGTCCTGATCGCCAAGAGACAAACCAATCACCTCCTCAAGCCAGGTTGTTCCTGCAGTTTTAATATGAATACCTGCATCATGCTTTCGTATTAATTCACCCATTATGGGGTATATGCTGAACTTATCGGAACCGGAATGAACTGATAACTTCAGATTTTCTGGTAAACCAAACTTCTCTATGGCATATTTTATCACTAACAAATCAGACTCAAATTCCTCAGTAAACTGATCTATATCTCCAACATAATCAACGCCTTTATTGAACCTTCCGGAGAATTTAGGGGCAATGGTTTGTACAGGAACCTTTAAATCAGCGAGAAGAACCAGGATAAGCAGTAGTTCCCTCGGACTCTGAGGGTTTTCTACTTCATCCATTGAAACTTCCGGAACAAAATTGCCAATGCCCTTTTGTCTGAGAATATATTGATATAGTTCAGAGGCTGCATGGATACCCTGAAGGTAATTCTTTAGAAAACTATCAATAAACGCCTCATCCAGAATAATCTTAGAATTGATTCCCTGAATTTCAATCTCCTCACCTAAGCTCCCAAGAACAAGTCTTGCCTTAGCAAGTAAGTCAGCAGAAGCCCGTTTACCAATATAACCTGCCACATCCAAGGTAAAAAAATCAGAAGATGTCAAAAAAGGATTTACAGTTGCCAGTGTGATGTGATCCGCATCCACAAAATATGCACCTTTAAAACCCAGCGCATGAACCGCCATGCCGGCTTCCTCTGCTACTGTTTCTGGCTGTGTACCAATGATTTGATGTTCACGATTCGATTTATTCCACACAGGAGTTAATTCAACTCCAAGTTGTCTGGCCCTCATAAGAGCTTTCAACTGTGCTTGTCCCTGATGTCCGAATCTATCTCCAATTCCAAAAGAATATTTGCCTAATTTCATCATCTGATTATTTTATGCACCGTGTGCGCACACGAAGTTCACATTTTTTTTATCTTTAAGCAACTAATGGATTAAAAAGTACATGGGTAATAAGCAATCCCGCATAAAAGATATCGCTGAAAAAGCTGGAGTTTCGACTGGCACAGTAGATCGTGTGATACATAAGCGGGGTGAAGTATCACCAGGCACCAGAAAGAAGATTCTGGATATCATAGAAGAGTTGAATTACCACCCTAACTTTCTGGCCAGCACATTAGCCTCACGAAGAAATTACCATTTTGCTGTTTTGATGCCTGCTGGTTCAAATCAAAACCCTTATTGGGAAGATCCTCTAAAGGGAGTTCTGAAAGCCGGGAAGGAGCTTAAGCCATATGGGGTCAGCCTGGATATTCAAACATTTTCCCAAAATGATACTACTGATTTTAGAAAGAAAGGTGAAAAACTTCTGCAAAGCAAACCAGACGGGCTACTTTTAGCACCGGTCTTCTTTTCTGAATCCAAGATATTTCTCAGCAAATGCCTGGAACAGAATTTGCCCGTTACCTTTATTGATACTCAGATGGATTATCAGAAATCAATCAGATTTATCGGGCAGAATTCTTGCCAGTCAGGGCATGTAGCCGCCCGCCTTTTGGGGATGGGTAATCCTCCTGACGCTTCCTATCTTGTGTTTAATATTGCCAGCGAAAAAGATCAGCTACATCATTTTACTGAGAGGTGTAATGGGTTTAAAGATTTTTTTCTTTCGAGGAAATTACCTGTGAATACTTCTGTTTATGACATCCATACGCCTGGCCTTGAAGAGCTTGTTCAGATACTCAATACCGTTATTAAAGGAGAAAAACCGATCGCAGGTATTTTTGTAACCGGATCAAAAGTGTATCGTATTGCCAGAGCCATGAAACAACTTGGATTGCAAGATCTTCGTCTGATTGGATTTGATCTGGTTCCTCAAAACATTGAACTTTTGGAGGAAGAACTAATCGACTTTTTAATCTGTCAGCAACCTGAAGAACAGGGGTATCTTGGCATTCAAACTCTGTATTCAGTAATTGTGCAAAAACTAACAATTGATCTTGTAAAATACTCTTCAATTGACATTATCACCCGCGAAAATATTTCACATTATCTGAATTGCACATGAAAAACATTTCTCTACTGACCATTTCGGTTTTAACTACTGTGTTGCTTAGCTCTTGTAATCCTGATGTAAGTCTTTCAGCGGGCCCCTGGCGTGCAGTCATGATTCCCGACACCAGTCAGACTAATTTGGAGTTACCATTTAATCTCAATCTTAAACAAGATGATGCTGGATCCTGGAATGCTGAAATCAGCAACTCCGAAGAAAAAATTCTCATCAATGAAATAACTGAGACTGATGACTCTGTCACATTTCTACTACCTGTTTTCGAAGGATTCATCCAAACAAAAAAAACTCCATGGGGACTGGTTGGAAGATACACTCACAAAGCTGCCGGGAGGTCCTGGTCAGCACCCATAATGATAGAGCCAGGAAAATCTGAAAGGTTTGTTTCTCCAAACATAACACCTTTGTTTGATCCCAGTGGAAAATGGAAAGTTATTATCAATCCGGAAGGGAGTAATCCTGAGATTCAGGTTGGTGAATTTCAGGCTAATGGAAATTACCTGACCGGCACCTTCCTTACAGTTGTTGGAGATTACCGCTACCTTGAAGGGAAAGTCAGCGGAGACAGGTTGATGCTTTCATCTTTTGATGGTGCTCATTCTCTGATCTTCACTGCTAGATTAAGCGAGGAAGGCAATCTCGAGGATGGTATATTTTGTGGTGGACCAAGATGGAAAAGCACCTGGAGAGCTAAAATGGATCCGGATATAGAACTTCCTGACGCTGGCTCTCTGACCTATCTGAAACCTGGGTATAATTCCATTGAATTCAGTTTCCCTGATCTGGAGGGACAGCAGGTTAAACTTTCAGATAAACAATTCATTGGCAAAGCTGTGATTATACAAATCATTGGAAGCTGGTGCCCTAACTGCATGGATGAAACCCGCTTTTTTGCCGAATTGTATAATAAGTATAACAATCAAGGTCTTGAAATAATTGCCTTATGTTACGAATCAGCTGATCCTAATGCTTCCCGTCAGGCAATAAGGAGATTTAAAAAGGGTACAGGTGCTGGATATACGTTTCTTCATGCCGGAGTTGCAAATAAGAGATTGGCTTCAGAAACACTACCCATGCTAAATAGGATCATTTCTTACCCCACCTCCATTTTCATCAACAAAGAAGCTGAAATTCAAAAGATATTCACAGGATTTACAGGGCCTGGAACCGGTGAACATTATAAAAAGCTGTCTAAGGAAATGATTGAGCTGCTTGAGCAGATATTATAATTAGTTTGTACTATCTTGAGGCATGAAAACTTCAAGCCCACAAAATAAAGCCATAAGATTTATTCTCCTGATTATTGCCACAGTATTTGTGGTATGGTCTGTTTATCAGGAGAAAAAGCCTGAGAAAACAGCAGGTACACTTGAATTTCGTTTAATTACCGGAATTCAGAATGGGAACTTTCAAATAATTATGCTTGAAACCGCTGACCGTTTTTTTGTATTGGATTCCGCATTTAAACATAGCTTTGAAGACAATGATGCAGAAATAGTTACACGTCCTGAACAGTTACAACTTTTATCCAGCTATAAGGATCTACAGTACAGGGCCGGATTTTCTCTAGGCGAAAATAATCTGAAAAAAGAAGTCAGGCTGAGCCGTGAGCTATTCAATCAGCTCCCCTTTAATAAAACAATGAGTATCGAGATTCATTCCAAAATCCAAGACAGCCTTATCAACATTTCAGGTATTCGATGATATGAAGAATTTAATCATTCTTCACTTATATATAAATCGTTTGATTTTCTTGGTTGCCGTTTTCTCAAATGCCTGAATTTGAGCTACAAGTTTACCTTCTCTTTCCACAACTACTGATTCTATTTCCTCAGGATACACATTTTCTCCTGAATCGTTCTCTGGTCTGTGTCCATGATACAAAATAATTAATCTTGCTAAGGTAGGTTTACTGCACATATATTCAAATCTTACTCGTTTATGGATTTAAACTACTTAGCCAACAATTAATACCACCCCCAACAAGCTGATAGATTGGTATTTACCATGCATTTACATATATTTAACATCGGAAAGACAAGGGTAATCGGTTGGCCCGACGGGTGCTGCTAAACTGGAACAAAAAGGAGGTTTGGCTGAACCAGGATCATGAAAGCATTAACGGAAAGGGGGACACCGTTAGCGACAAGATCACGCTTTTCGAACCGCATTGCAACACCGCGGTCGGGCCAACCTTTTTTAAGAGACAAATCAGGGCATGTCTATCAAGGACAGGCCTTTTTTAATGCCTTGATTTCAATACTTTAACTACATCAATTTTTAACTTATTCATTAGTTTTTAATCAAACAAACAGAAAATGAATAATTCTATAGCTCCTTAATCCTGATATTCCTGAATTTTACTACAGAACCATGACCTAAGAATCCAATATGTCCTTTCTCATTTGAGAGTCCGGGATGATTCTTATGATCCATTGTTCCATTGTCTCTACCATCGGCAATATCACCATTAACGATCACTTCACCATTAAGAATAATCTTGATCCGGGTTCCCTGAATAATCACTTCTTCTGAGTTCCATTCTCCAACGGGTTTCAGGAATCCTCTCTTGGCCGGAATCACTCCGTATACTGAGCCGTGGTATTGGTAAGGCTGTAGATTCGCATATATGGGTGCAGTATTATCCAATATCTGTAACTCCATTCCTAAATATGCTGCATCCCCTCCTGGAGGAGTGCGGATTCCAAGACCATTATTAGCTCCCGGAGTCAGCTGGAATTCAAAGCGAAAATTGAAATCAGCATATTCCTTTTCAGTATACAGATTACCATGACCGCCTCTCATGGGTCGAATCACAACCACCGCATCTTCAACCAGATAATCAGTAAGATTCCCGATCCAACCATCCAGATTTTTCCCATTAAACAGACTAACAAATCCATCAACCTTTTCTTCTACACTAAGGTTGTATTCTTCGGAATTGATTTCTCTGACAAACACATCCCGGAAAGCAAGATCTGTTCCATGTGCCTGTAGTTCAATCGGGCCACTTGAGAAGATCGGCTGTGAGCGATCCCAGTAATTCTCCAATACTACATTATCGACCACCAGCTTACCATTAAGATAAACGGTAACCCGCTCACCTATCATCCTAATATAAAAAGTATTCCAGTCGTTAATCGGATTATCAGCTACCAGTAATGGTTTACTTGGATTTTTCTGATTGTTATACAAACCACCTGAACCCACCTGGGCTCCAGATTCAACCCGTGAAGTATCCCATACCTGAACCTGAGGAGTACCACGAAGATATATTCCACTATCACCTTTATCATTGATTCTCCAATCTACTATCATTTCAAAATCTGCGTAATCCCTTTTTGAGCAAAGATTTTCATAGCCTGACCCGGTAAACCAGATTTCGCCATTTTTTACTGTCCACATTTCAGGAAGTCTGGTATCTGCCTTGGTCTGAGCAGCAGATAGTTCCTTCTCACTCATTTTTGATCTGGCAATTGGGTTCTTCACCAAACCCTGCCACCCGGTGAGGTCGGTTCCGTTGAACATAGAAACATAACCTTCTGCTTTTGGCATTTGCTCGAGCCAACGCTTAATATTTGCCTTAATGTAATCCGATTCTTCCCCACTGATCACTTCAACAGCCTTTTCCAAAATTTCCCTGACTATGCTACCGTACATACCCTCTTTACTTCCTGACGGAGGCAAGGCAATAGTTGCTACGGCTCTTCCGGCCTCATTGGCCAACATCTTGTCATCCATTAGTTTGCCCAGATATATAAGGCTAAGGAAAGTATTATTCTTGTTTAATGCTTTCACCACCGCTAATCTCTGATCAGAATTTGCAGCCAGAGGCATGATTTTTCTAAGCAGCAATAGCTTTTGGTCGGCCGGAATAGCAGCAGATTTTATCTGTCTGACATAGCCTGCAAAGGCTTTTGCCTGATAAGCACTACCCCCTGCATTGCAGATATCAAACAGAGCAGATGATGCACTGTGATCACTCCAATTGGCAAATGCTTCAAAAGCAATATTCTTCATTTTTTCATCACCATCATTAAAGGCTTTCACAACTGCTTCCAATGCTTTTTGCCCACCCAATTCAGGAAGCATTCCAATGAATCTGTAATGCTTGGTAGTAGCTACTGAATATGCATCCAAAACTGGCTTTGCGTGATTTGACTCTGCCAGTAAGGCAGCTGCGACGATCGCATTCTGAGTTTCTTTTAAGTAATCTTCATCAGCTGACATTAACAAACTCATCAAGGGCCTCATATTGGACAAATCTGACACCTTAGCAAGTGTTGAAAAAGCGGCTGCCTGAATATCACCATCTTCATTGCTTGTATTCCTCCTTACCAACTCAAAATAATCTTTCGCCTGTCGGCTGGCTAACAATTCCATAATAGCAATCTGTCCGTATTTGTTAAGCTTGTCAAAACCCCCTGCCATAGCACACATCTCATCAGGTCCTACGATAGTATTTAAAACAGCTTTTGCTACTTTAACTTCCTCTTGAGAGGCTTTTGCCATGACATACATTAGTGGCTCTACAGCCTCTGCACCCTTAAGTTTTCCAAAAGCAATCATTGAAGCGATTCTCAACTCCTGTGAATCTGAAGAGAGTCCTTTCATAACAGATGGGAGTACTAACAAATCGCCTCTGTTACCGAAGAATGTCATCAACTCGGCCTGAATCGCGGGAGTAAGTTCATCAAAAACCATCATCCATTCTCTGGTTGCAGCAATATCAGTTATTTGCTTTGCATATCTCAAGACAGCAGCCCTGTATATTTTATCAGGATTATTTATCCCTTTTGTCAGCTTTTCCAAAGCCAGATATCCCTGCTGATCAACCAGGATACTCAATGCAGATAAGGCATATGTTTGTTGACCCGGACCACTACATTTTTTAATCAGGGTTTCACATATTTTCTCACTGATTTCCAGTTCTCCTTTTTTTCCCAAACGCTCTGCATACCTCAATAAAGCTGCAGCAGACTTAGTTGGTTCATATTGGTATCCAGCAGCTTTGGCAGCATTCATCATAGCCTTGTATGAGGAAGGATCACCTATCTCAGCAAGTGCACCCAAAACTGCCTTTTTCAAATCAGTATTAGTTGTTTCAAGAAGTCCGGTAACAGACTCTAATGCACAAGACACTCCGGATTTGCCAATAGCCATAACTGACAATACTTTATTCGTTTCACTCAACTCTGGCAAGGCATCAATCATCGCATGAGTTGCAGTGTGTGTACCACAACTTTCTAAAAATGCAACTGCAGATTCAGCCAGCTGATTGTCATTCAAATATTTTGTAGCAAGTGGAACAATCTCATCTTTTCCGAAAAAGTTCAGATGATAGAAAAAGAAAGATTTTACAGAATTATCTTCAGTTCCCTCAATAGCACCCATAAAAACTTCCGAAACCATTTTTCTGGATTCTTCCATATTGCCTTTCCCAATAAAATGAGACAAATTACCTAAGGCAAAGCGTACATGAGTATCATCGCCGGTACCGGGGGCAACAACCATCCCGGTAAATTGATTCAGCCCGGTTTCGCCAAGTGAAATCATTTCCAGCATCAAGCGGTCTCGATGAGCATAATCATGCGTAGGCATCTGAGCCAAAATATCGGCTACTTTTGTTTCCAAAGTCCTCCGGTCTTGAGCATCCGCAGACCAAGCTATCCCTAAAATAAGGGAAAGGATTAATAATCTATATAAGGTTTTCATCATTCTAATCATTAATTATTCAAAATTATCCATTCTCCATTATCCATTATCCATTCTCCATTCTCCATTCTCCATTCTAAAGGCTCCATGGAGCACGCATTGCTTGATAAATCATACGATTGGCCTCATCGTCATTAATAAAACGCTGAGCAACAGGATCATAATCCAAAGATCTGCCAAGTCTGACAGCAATAATCCCCATATTTACTACAGTGGCAGACCGGTGTCCGTTTTCTTCATTTAATGCAAATTTCTGACGACTTCTTACCGAGTCAGAGAAAATGCCAATCTGGGGTTCTGGATCTGGCATAGCAGCAATTTTCTGAGCCAGATTTGGGATATCTGATTTGAATCCACGGAAAACTTTCCCGTCAGGACCTTCGATATATGCAGCATCCTTATCTTTATTTTCACCATCGAGAATGATCTTACAACCATCAGCGTAGGTGTATTCAATTCGTCTCCAAGAGCCAACAGCATCCGGATGTTGCTGAGGAGCATCAACATCAACACGTATCGGGCTGGTATTATCCTTCCCCAGCAGATATTGAACAGGGTCAAGGTAATGCTGCCCCATATCACCCAATCCACCACCATCGTAATCCCAATATCCTCTAAAAACAGAGTGAACACGTTCTGGATTATATGGCTTATATGGAGCTGGCCCCAGCCACATATCGTAATCCAGCTCTTCAGGTACCGGCATTGGTTTCAGATTATGCTTTCCGCTCCAGTAGAACTTCCAGTTATATCCGGTAATCCCACTTACTGTTACCTTTAAAGGCCAGCCAAGCATGCCGCTATCAACTAACTTCTTGAGAGGCTTCACATCTGTTCCTAATCCGTAAAAATTATCCTTAAACCGGAACCATGTATTTAATCTGAACATGCTGCCATGACGTTTCACAGCTTTGACTACTTCTATACCCTCTCCAATAGTTCGGGTCATCGGCTTCTCACACCATATATCCTTTCCGGCCTGTGCAGCTGCTATGGACATTAGTCCGTGCCAATGCGGTGGTGTGGCAATATGCACTATATCAATATCCTGACGAGCAAGTAATTCTCTGAAATCTGAGTACCCGCTAACATCGTTTCCAACTGAATCCAGAACACGTTTCAAGTGAGTGCGATCTACATCGCAAACAGCAAGCAGCTTTGTCCCTTCATATGGTATGTGTCCGCGTCCCATACCTCCAACACCAATAATCCCCTTTGTTAGTTGATCACTTGGGGCGGTGTAGCCAGGGCCACCTAATACGTGGCGGGGAACAATGGTAAAAGCGGCAGCAGTTGCCAGAGAATTTTTCAAAAAATCTCTCCGCTTTAAGGTCTTTTTATTTTCCATCGTAATGCTAATTTTATTTATAATATCAGAAAACGGTTTGGTTTCAGCAAGCTCCGAAGGTATCAAATTCGGGTGGTAGAAACAAAAAATAAAAAAAGGAATTACTTTTAATACATGAAGAGAAAAACCACACTTATACTTATTATTCTCATGTTCGGATTTAATGGACAAGGACAAACAGTTACTCACAATATTATTCGAATTGGCATATTTGCAGATATTCAATATTATAACGGCCCAAGGGCTGGCTCAAGGCATTACCGGCAAAGCCTTGACAAAATCCCTGAGATGCTGAGCCATCTTAATACGGAGGATTTGTCTTTTTTGGTTGAACTGGGAGATCGGATTGACAGGGATTATAAGAGTTTCAAAGCTGTTGAAGATTTACTGAATGAATCACGACATCCGGTTATCTTCGTTCCGGGGAATCATGATTATTCTGTAAGTACGTTAAATAAACTGCGAATCACGGCGAAATCAGGGTACTTAAAGGGATACCATTCCCGGGTGATTGGTAATTGGCAAATAATCTTCCTTAATGGCATGGATAACAGCATGATTGCCCATCCATGGTTCAGTCTGAAATACTGGAAGGCAAGGAGCAAGCTGAAAGTTCTCAAAGAAGCAAATGCTCCCAATGCATATGACTGGAATGGAGGATTAGGCCAAAAACAAACAGACTGGCTGAAAACTCAGCTGGATATGGCTAGAGAAAAGAAGAAGAACCTTCTGGTATTCTGTCACCAGCCAATATTCCCAGGTAATGCTCATAATCTCTGGGACTATGAGTATATGCTGCAATTATTATCAGAGTTCCCAAAGGAGGTCTGGTGGATAAGTGGTCACGATCACCGTGGAGGATATCAGGAAGTAAACGGAGTACATTTATTGACTCTCCGAGGGATGGTGGAAGGTTTTGAATACTCTTATGGAATCCTGGAATTGCAAGAAGATAAGGTCAACCTGATTGGATTTGGCGATCAACCCGATCTGGAAGAACTGATGAAATGACCCTGAGGTCAAAGCCTTTCTGTAAGTTTCTGCACCAGTTTGCTATGGTTCAGGAATTCTTTCGCAATTACCCTGAGAACGGTATAAGTAGGTACTGCCAGAATCATTCCAACCACTCCACCCAGAGTTCCAGCAGAAATAATCACCAGGAATATTTCCAGTGGATGGGCCTTAACTGACTTCGAGAAGATCAAAGGCTGAAAAACCACATTATCGATAAGCTGGGTAAATTCCATAGCAAGAAAGATATAGAATAGTCGGGGCAGTAATTCAGTATAAAAATCCATGGGAACACTGACAGCAGTACCGATAAAAAATCCGACTAAAATCCCAATAAACGGACCAATATAAGGCATCACATTCAATACTCCGGAAATTAACGCAATGGTAACTGCAGTATTGAAATCAAGCCCGACAATTGACAAGCCAATCGAATTAATAATAATAATCCCTGTTATTTGAAAGGTAACACCAATGAAATATCTTTTCAAAAAACGACTGATAGAATTCAGAGTATTAGTGATTTTTTGCTCTTGGTCTTCCGGAAAAAAAAGAACAAGAGAGTCTTCAAAAAGATGGGCTTCTTTCATAAAAAAGAAAGAGGTAAATGAAATAACCACGAAAGCCACGAAGATATTTCCTATAGCCCCTGCTATTCCCATTACCAGGGCTGAGATTTTATCTACCCCAACCAGTCTCGAAATATTATCAGTTGCCCAGCCTTCAACTGTAAACCCCTCGTCAACAGATAGATTGTATTTAGAAATTAAAGCCTCAATTTTCGAGATGGGTTCATCAAGATCATTAAAGATCGATTGTATATCAAGACTGGCAAAATATTGGAGCTCTTGCGTCAGCAGCGGGATAAAAACTCTGAAAAAAGTATAAAGGAGAATCCATATAACAATCAGAGTTATCAGAGAGCCAAGCCACCGGGGAAGATGCCAGGATCTTATATGAATCTTTCCTAATAAACTAACCAGGGGCCCTCCTATCATCGAAATAACAAAAGCCACCAGAACAAAAGCTACAATATTACCCAGTTGCCAGATTGCAAAACCCAGAATTATTATGGGAACAACAAAAAGGAGGATACGCGTTGTTTTATTCATGGCCATTATCTAATTCAGTATAAAGTTACGAAATCAATTGATTTAGAAAATCACCAAAAAATAATTCAGTAAAAAGAAAAGCGAGCAATATAACTACTGACCAAACAAGGTGTTTTCTCAGATTAGTATATTGTGAGACAGGTAAGCCAAGAATCAGTTTCACATATATAATCAAAACAATCCTCTCGAACAGATATGCGACTAATGTTGCGTATGCAACGCCTTTGATTCCCATGAACTGAATAAAAACCAGGCTCAGGCTAATATTCATAACCAGCTCAAGTCCGGAAGCTATCACGAGGAAATTCGTCTTCTTAAAGGCTATTAGCAGAGTTTGGGGAAATAATAGTCGAGTACTAATAACAAGAAGATAAATATTGAATATCGTTGCACTCTCAACGAAGCGCTCATCATATAAGATAAGGAATAACACATGACTAGTCAGGATCAGAATCAGAGTTAATGGAAACAGCCAGCCAGCAAGCTCTGAGGATCTGGTTTTCAGATTCTTTAATCCACTAACAACACCCTTCTGTGCTATCTCTGGCACCATGGCACTACTCAGCGCATGAGCAAGAAGAGCAACCAGAGGTAATTCCCGTGCACCATACCTAAAAACTGCAAATACTGCCTGATCATAATATCCGGTTATTATCAGGCCATCGACATATTGGGCTGAACCACTAAGAAAGACTGAAATGATTATTGGCAAACCCAGAGAAAAATGTTCTTTGAAAAAGCTTCCTAAGAATCTGAACTTGCTATATTTCCCCAAGATTACTAAAAGCCAGATGAACCTGATCAGGGCACTTCCAACTAGTGCCAGCAAAACCCACTCCAACTCAAACCCGGCCAAAATAGTAAAGGATACTGCAAGAAACTGAAACCCAAAAGCCAGCCAGCCATAACGAATCATTTGTACGGGCCTTTTTTTAAGCAGATAGATATACTCAATCAAGCTGGCAGGTGATTGAAAAAACACAAAGGCAGCCAGATAATATATCATGGACTGACCTAGTTCAGCATTCAGGAAACCGGAAAGCCATTTGCCTATAAATAATACTAAGCCTGCTGCAAAAAGCGAAAACAGCATTAGCATTACAAAGGCATTGAAAAGCTCGGGTGATTTTCTATCATGAGCACTATGTCCAAAACTAATACTCTTGTTATAAAGAGGTAGTAAGGATTGGATTATCCCTGTCACCCAGAAAAAGCTAACAGCTCCGGTAAGGAACAGCAGGCTCTCGAAATTTCCGATAGTGGCTTTTGAGAAGTCAGACCTGGCCAAAAGAATACCCATCGCAAACAGCGCTCCGTAACGGATGAGTTGTACTATTTGCAAGCCCGACAAAGAATCGGGCTTAAGGAGTTTTGCCCAGGGTTTTCCCAATATCAGTTAATCTTTACATGATCTTTGACTTTTTGCTTCAGAAGCGCAAAATCCAGAACATCCTTTATAGAGCTAACGTAATTAATACGTAAACCTTTCAAATATTTCGGTTTAATTTGGTCAACATCCTTTTTATTGTCAGCAGGAAGGAGTACTTCTTTGATAGAAGCACGCTTAGCCGCAAGAATTTTCTCCTTGATCCCACCAACAGGTAACACACGTCCGCGGAGTGTTATTTCACCTGTCATAGCCAAATGAGCCTTCAGCTTTCTTTGGGTGAATGAAGATACAAGTGAAGTTACCATTGTGACGCCAGCCGATGGGCCATCCTTAGGAATAGCTCCTTCAGGCACATGAATATGAACATTCCACTTATCAAATACTGCAGGTGAAATACCAAGACGATCACCATGTGATTTGATATATTCGAGAGCCAGCATGGCCGACTCCTTCATTACATCGCCAAGATTGCCCGTGAGAGTCAGATTCCCTTTTCCCTTGCTTAAGCTACTCTCTACAAAAAGGATTTGTCCTCCGGTTTCTGTCCAGGCCAAGCCAGTCACTACACCAGCATATTCATTCCCTTGATACTTACTGCGAATCACTTCTGGCTGTCCCAGCAAGGTTCGAATAATATCGACCGTCATAGTTTTTGAAACCTTCTCTTTCAGCGCCACTTTTTTTGTTAGTTGCCTGATGGCCTTAGCCAGTTTCTTATCCAGTTGTCGTACCCCGGATTCTCTTGTATAGTTTTCAATGATATCAGTCAGAACAACCTTAGGAAAAGCAAATTGGTTCTTCTCCAGTCCGTGAACCTCCAGCTGCTTATCTATCAAATGATTTTCAGCAATATCAATTTTCTCTTCAACCACATAACCAGATATTTCAATCATTTCCATACGATCTCTCAAAGCAGGATGGATACTTGCTGGATTATTTGCGGTAGCAATAAAAAGGACTTTTGACAAGTCGTATTCCATTTCCAGAAAATTATCATAGAATGCCAGGTTCTGCTCAGGATCCAAGACCTCCAATAAAGCTGAAGAAGGATCGCCTCTGAAATCACTGCCTACTTTATCAATCTCATCCAGAATAAATACCGGGTTTGAAGACTGTGCCCGCTTAATATATTGAATAATTCTGCCAGGCATGGCACCAATGTAAGTCTTTCGGTGCCCTCTTACTTCAGATTCATCTCTCATCCCCCCCAACGACATCCTTACATATTTTCTGTCTAAGGCTCTGGCAACAGATTTCCCCAAGGAGGTTTTTCCCACTCCAGGAGGGCCATAAAGGCAAAGGATAGGTGATTTAAGATCACCTTTCAATTTCAGTACAGCCAGGTGTTCAAGAATTCTTTCCTTAATCTGGTCCAATCCGGAATGATCTTCATTAAGAATTCGTTTAGCTCTTCTCAGGTTGAAATTATCCTTGGTATAATCTCCCCAAGGCAAATCCAGAAGAGTATCAAGGTAATTCAGCTGTACGGAATATTCTGCAGAAGCCGGATTAATACGCGACAATTTGTCAAGTTCCTTTTCAAAAGCTTTGGCCACTTGCTCAGACCATTTCTTTTCTTTAGCCCGATCTTTCATCTCAAGCACTTCCTGATCCATGGGATTTCCTCCCAATTCATCCTGAATGGTTCTCATCTGCTGGTTCAGAAGATATTCTCGCTGCTGCTGATCCAACTCCAGCTTAACCTTATCCTGAATATCTCTCTTCAGCTTTTGCTTCTCATATTCGAGCGAAAGATACTCCAGCAATCTGATTCCTCTTTCCTTGAGATCCTCCATTTCCAGAAGCTGCTGTTTTTGCTCGATATCCACATCGAGGTTAGAGCAAATATAGTTCACCAGGAAATTAGCTCCTTCAATATTCTTCAAGGCAAAGCTTGCTTCCTGCGGGATATTTGAAGAATACTGAACAATTTTCAATGCCATATCCTTTACAGAACCTATTACAGCATCAAAATCCTTCTGATTATCAATGGGTTTCACTTCCTCAAGCGCTGTAACCCGCCCGAGCAGGTACGGATCATCTGAGATAAGCTCATCCAGCTTAAAGCGCCTTTTCCCCTGAATAATAACTGAAGTTGTATCATCAGGCATAGTGAGAATTTTCACGATACTCGCTAATGTTCCAACCTTATGCAAATCATCTTTTCCAGGATCCTCAACAGCTGGATCACGCTGGGCAAGAACCCCTATCTTTCGATTCCCCTTATACAGCTCTTTAATTAATTTGACAGATTTTTCCCGGCCAACCGTTATCGGGATAACCACACCCGGGAAAAGCACCGTATTTTTCAGAGGAAGGATTGGCAAATCCTCAGGAACATCCGTGTTATTCAAATCCTCCTCCTTACCATCGGAAATCAAAGGGATAAAATCTGAATCATCATCCCCGAAATCCATAAAAATATTTTCTCCTAATTTCACTCCCACAATATCTTTTTGTCAAGGTTATTCAAAAGTACTCATATTCCGCCAAACTGACAGTTCAACAATGTCAGATCACAGATTGCTTATGTAGTCAATCCTTGTGCCAAACTGCAAAAAAAAGAGGGTACATTGCTGTACCCTCCCTGAATGCTATAAATGAATTCAGATTACTTCTGAACACGTACTTGCTTACGGTCACCAAATCGCTTATTAAACTTATCAACACGACCTGCGGTATCAACCAACTTCATTTTTCCTGTATAGAAAGGATGTGAAGTATTTGAAATCTCCAGCTTAACCAATGGATATGTAGCGCCATCAAGCTCAATGGAGTCCTTGGTGTTCACAGTTGAACGGGTGATAAATGTGTGGTCATTCGACATATCTTTAAAGACCACTTCTCTGTAATTTTCAGGATGTATACCTTTTTTCATTTCTCAAAAATTTATTCATGCCCTAAAACAACTTCTTGGCATAAGGGAGTGCAAAGGTAAATACAATACACATATTTCCAAAATAATCTAAAGAATTTATTCCTTCTCTCTCATATCTTTACGCAGTCCGCTATTCCCTTTTTCGTTTGTAAATCGCTTAAAACTGGCATTTGGATCAAAAAGAAACCGGTAAGTCACATGAGTCTTCATATGCACCCCTCCAATTTGCTCGTATATTTTATGCATCCTTGGATTATAATCCCCAACCCAAGAGAGTTCCATCTCATTGTATTCCTTTCGATTACGAATGGCTCTTACAAACTGGAGAAACAATGCTGCAACAATACCAGAGTTCTGAAATTCAGGAATAACTCCGGCAAGCAGAACTCTGTTCCTGGTTATGGTTTTTCTTTTCTTCAGATACAGAAACTTCAAAGCCTCCCAAAAACTAAGCTGTCCGTCAAAATGTGATAGTATCTGATTAACATCAGGAAAAGCAACAACAAGTCCAACTGGTTTATCATCCTTATAGGCAAACCAAATGAAATCATCAACTAGAATTGCCTTAGCAGAATCGAATATTGATTGGATATCTTCCTCCACAACAGGGGTATAATCTTCCATATAATCAGACCATGTTTGATTTAGCACACTGACAAAGTCTCGAAGAAATTTTTTCTTATTCCTTTTTGAGAAATGGGCAAAGCTATAGCCTGGTCGTGTTTCAAGATACTCAGCAAACTTCTCCATTCTAGCCGGAAAAGGCTTGGTAAGATCCACATGATAACTGAATTGCTGAAAATAATCTCTAAAACCATAGCCTTCAAAGAGCTTTCCATAATACGGTTTGTTGTAGGGCATACCATATCCCTGCTTCATAAAACCATGAACAAGGACTCCCCAGTTAACAAAATTCTCTCCGAAATTTATGCTCCCATCCATGGCTTCACAGTTATGCTCAGCAAGCCAGCTTTGTGCAGCATGAAAAAGAATGTTTGCTGCATCCTGATCATCGATGCACACAAAAAAGCCAACACCTCCAGCAACCGGACTGCTCATTTTTGCCTTTTTGAGATCTACAAAGACAGCTATTCTGCCTATCAATCCTCCTTCTTCATCGCAAAGCACCCACCTTATAGCTGCTCCGTGGAGTAATAAACCATTCTTTTTTGGGTCAAATGTCCCTTCAATCTCCATTCTTAAAGGGGCCACATAACTTGGATCATCCCGATATAACTCCCTGGAAACCTGATAAAAAAGAGCTACTCCTTTTTTGTCATTTACTTCAATTAGCTGCATAAAAAGCTTTTTGTTTTCAATTCAAAGATAATTCCTTAAATTTGTGCCACCAAAAATGGTGAGTGTAGTTCAGTTGGTTAGAACGCTGGATTGTGGTTCCAGAGGTCGGCGGTTCAAATCCGCTCATTCACCCTAAATCAGATCCCATCCCGCAAGGATGGGATCTTTTTGTTATGAAGTGGAATAGAATCAGACCATATCTTGAAATAATTCTGGCCATGCTCTTTTGGTCGGCTAGTTTTATATGGTATAAAGAGGCCTATTTGTACCTGGGTCCGATTACACTGGTATTTTTCCGGATGATTGTAGCTTCCATGTTCTTGTTCGGTTTGTCTACTGCATTAAAGCAACTAGAACGCATAAAAAGAAAAGACATTAAATACTTTATTCTGCTGGCCTTTGTTGAGCCACTGCTCTACTTTCTGGGTGAAAGTCATGGAATGATGCTGGTAAGTTCAACGCTTGGATCTGTAATTGCTTCCACAATTCCTCTTTTTACCCCTTTTGCTGCCCTGTTGTTCTATCGCGAAAAAATATCCTGGATAAAAATGGCTGGAGTAAGTATCAGTTTTGCCGGTGTTTTAATAGTAGTAATTGGGAAAGGGTTTCAATTAATAGCACCCATTGAAGGAATCGCTCTGATGTTTCTGGCAGTTTTTGCTGCTGTTGGCCACTCCATTATGATCGTTTTCCTTATTCCAAGATACAGTGTTTTAACAATCATTCTTGCACAGAGCTTTGTGGGTGCTTTATATTTTCTTCCAATTTTTATTTTTACAGAATTAGGTGAGATCAGACTGATCCAATGGAATTGGGCAGTTATGGCACCGATAATTAAACTGGGCATTTTCCCATCCTCCCTCTCATTTATTTTATATACCCGCACCGTCAGATCTCTCGGCATTACACGGTCTAACGTATTTATCTCATTTATCCCTGTTTTCACTGCAATCATGGCATATTTTATTCTTGAAGAGGAAATGACAACAGGAAAGATCTTGGGAATCCTGATTGTTTTAACAGGCTTGTTAATTGCCCAATCCCGGGGATTTAAAAGACAAGCACTAAAACAAAAACCAAAACGTTTCCTTTAGGTAAATATCCTATTTGATAAATATCCATTATATTGCTCCCACTATGCGATTTTTGAGTTTGAAACGATTATTCTGGTTGCTGCTTTCAATAAGCCTTCTCTCGACAAGCGCTTTCTCCCAACTTGGAGGTCAGTATACTTATGGTCTACTGAACCTGAATACATCTGCGCGTGCAGGAGGCTTGGGGGGTATCCTGATTGCAAGCAGTAATCCGGATATTTCTATGGTCAGTGATAACCCTGCGTATCTGGGTCAGGGTCTTCATAATCAGCTCAATCTCAGTTATATCAATTATTTTGCTGACATCCAGTATGGACGCGTTTCATATTCTCATCAAACTCAGAAATTCGGAAGTTTTGCAGCCGGATTATTTTATCTTAATTACGGCGATTTTATTGAAGCAAATGAATATGGGGATATTACAGGTGAATTTCATGCTGCTGAATACACATTTGATCTTAGCTGGGGATACAGGATTGACAGCGTCTTATCTATCGGCGTGAATGTCAGACCAATATATTCACTTTTTGAAAGATACAGCTCTTGGGGAATTGCTACCGATGCTGCACTACTGTACATCTCATCCGGCAAACTCACATCAGCAGCTGTTTTGGTCAGAAACTTCGGTACTCAGCTGTCAACTTATTATTCTCCTGAAAAGGAGCCTCTTCCCTTTGAGGTAATGGCAGGATTCACTCAAAAAATACAACATGCCCCATTCAGGCTTTCATTTACACTCAGAAATCTGCAGAAATTTGATCTTGATGTGATACAACCTGGTGACGAAACAGACCCAGCCACTGGAGATAAAGTGTATCAGAAAAAATTTCATGAAATAGCTTCCAAAAGCCTCGATCATTTAGTTGCTGCTGTGGAATTTATGCCTGGAAAAGTGTTCCAAATTCGTTTTGGATATAATTTCAGAAATCGTGCTGAGCTTAAATTGGGCACCCGTAACACATCCAGTGGATTAACCTTCGGCCTCGGCCTTAACCTGGGTAAACTTAATCTGGATTACGCTCTGGCCAACTACCACGTAGCAGGAGTTTCACACCTAATGACCCTTACCACAAACCTGAATAATTTTTATTAGTTCACACAATGCACATTCTTCAGAAAACAGATAAGAAACTTACCATTGCTATTGACGGATTCTCTTCCTGTGGGAAAAGCACCATGGCCAAAGCTCTTGCAAAAGAGATGAACTATACATATGTTGATAGCGGCGCCATGTATCGTGCTGTTACCCTGTACTGTATAGACAACAATCTTATTGATGAGAATAACATCAATGAAAAACTTCTGGAGCATAAGATGGGTGAAATTCAAATCGAATTTGTGCTAAATGCGGAAACCAGACAAGCAGACACCTTCCTGAATGGAAAAAATGTTGAGGAAGAAATCAGACAGATTGAAGTTTCCAACCTTGTAAGTCCGGTTAGCAAACTGGCTTTTGTCAGAAAAGCCCTGGTTGAACTTCAAAGAAAGATTAGCGAAGGAAAGGGCGTAGTAATGGATGGCAGAGATATTGGAACAGTCGTTTTTCCAGATGCAGATTTGAAAATATTCATGACAGCTGATGTAGATATCCGTGCCCAAAGAAGATATGATGAACTGATAAGTAAGAATCAAAAGGTTAGCTTACAGGAAATTAGTGATAATATCAGCAAGAGAGACTTTATTGATTCAAACCGGAAAGAAAGCCCCTTACGACAGGCTGAAGATGCCGTAGTGCTTGACAACTCTGCATTAAACAGGCAAGAACAGCTTCAATGGATTTTAGATTTGATCGCACTCCGTTTTCAATCGTGATACGGATTGATTAACTTTGCGCGATTTTTGATGAAATTTCAAGCAAATATCTATGTCAAACATAAAAAAAATAGGAGTCTTGACCTCAGGGGGTGATGCTCCGGGAATGAATGCGGCTATCAGGGCTGTAGTAAGGGCCGCTTTGTATCAAAAACTTGAAGTAGTTGGAATCCGCAGAGGGTATAAAGGAATGATTGAGGGAGATTTTATTCCGATGGCCTCCAAGGATGTGGGAAATATTATTCAGCGCGGGGGTACAATCTTAGGTACTGCCAGAAGCAAGGAATTCAGAACAGAGAAAGGACGACAGCGGGCTTATAAAAACCTTCAAAAGCACAAGATAGATGCCTGTGTTGTGATCGGAGGAGATGGTTCCTTTACAGGAGCAGGAGTTTTCAGCAAAGAATATGATATTCCTTTCATTGGTATTCCGGGAACCATTGACAATGATTTATTCGGAACAGATTATACTATTGGGTATGACACGGCATTGAATACAGTTGTGGAGGCGGTTGACCGGATTCGTGATACAGCAAGCTCTCATGAAAGACTATTCTTCATTGAAGTTATGGGACGAGGTGCAGGCTTTATTGCCCTTATGTCGGGGATAGCTACTGGTGCAGAAGCAGTATTAATGCCTGAAGTGGAAAATCAGGAAAAAGGACTCATAGACTACCTGAAACGCCAGAATAAGAAATCCAACATTATCCTTGTAGCTGAAGGAAATCATATGGGTGGAGCTGCAGAAATTGCCGAAAGAGTAAAAGAAGATTTTAAGGATTATGATGTACGCGTAAATGTTCTGGGCCATATGCAAAGAGGAGGTTCCCCTTCAGCATTTGACAGATTCCTGGCCAGTCGACTCGGAGTTGCTGGTATTGAGGCTCTATTGGATAATCAGCGTTCTGTTATGGTAGGATTCGTAAACCACGAAACAGTGCTTGTTCCTTTCAATAAAACCATCAAATTCAACCGTAATCTTAACAGAATTCTCTTAGAGGTTGCAGATATCCTATCCTACTGATACATTTGTGAGGAGGTAAGACTCCTAAACAAATCAAATGGATCAGGTTTTATACGCACAAGTTCTTCTCCCCATCAGGCTTCCTCAGGCTTTTACCTATAAAATTCCTGAGGAACTAAAGGGGAAATTACGTTTCGGTCAGAGGGTTCTTGTCCAATTCGGTCCACGGAGAATCCAATCAGCCCTGGTTTGGTCTACACATTCCAAAAAACCAGATCAGGAAATAAAATCCATTATCGGGATTCTGGATGAGCAACCTGTAATCAACAATTTCCAGAAGGAATTATGGGAATGGATGGCCGATTATTATCTGTGTACACTGGGCGAAATAATGAAAGCTGCCCTCCCAGCCGGATTAAAACTTGAATCTCATACCCGCATACTGGTAAATAATGAGTTTCAATCCCAGAAGCAAATGACAGAAGTGGAAGAGCTGGCCTGGCTTTACCTGCTCAAAAATCCCGGATGCAGTATTTATGATCTGGGCTCAGTATTAAAAAGAAAAAACCCACTTCCGATCATTCATAAATTAGTCAATAAGGAAGCCATCTATCTGGAGGAAAAACTTATTGACAGGTACAAACACAAAACAGAAGCCCACATACAGCTGGCAGATGTTTATAATTCAGAGAATGATATTCATATCTTACTTGACAGCTTGAAGCGGGCTCCCAAACAATTGGCCTGCCTTGAAGCATATCTTGACGAAATTCAGGATCTGACCGATCTCACTAAAAGAATCATTTCTCAAAAGAAGTTCATTAAAGAATCTGCCATAAGCAAATCCGGACTGGATAGTCTGATCAAAAAAGGGATATTACTCAAATCACATGTAGAGATGAGCCGACTGGTAGTTGAGTCTCCTGAGCTTGAACAATTGAAAAAGCTGAACCCGGATCAGGCAAGGGTACTGGATCAAATAGAGACATCAGCACAGAACTCAGTCAACCTCCTTCATGGGATCACTTCCAGCGGTAAAACAGAAGTATATATTCACCTGATTAAATCCTCTCTGGATAAAGGCAAGCAGGTCTTATACCTCCTCCCTGAAATTGCTCTGACAGAACAGATTATCAATCGTTTACGGAAGGTGTTCGGATCTACAATAGGGGTATTCCATTCAAAATATTCAGATAGTGAAAGGGTGGAGCTATGGCAGGATGTACTCTCTGAATCCAACAAGTTTAAGCTTATCCTGGGAGCCCGGTCAGCACTTTTTCTGCCTTTCACTAATCTGGATCTGGTGATTATAGATGAAGAGCATGAAACCAGTTTCAAGCAACATGACCCTGCTCCAAGATACCATGCTCGTGATGCTGCCATAGTTATGGCCCGCATTCACCAGGCCCGGGTTGTTTTGGGTACAGCAACCCCGGCACTGGAAACCTACTACAATGCCAAGTCAGGGAAATTCAATTTACTCAACCTGAACAAACGACACAAAAATATTTCTCTCCCCGAAATAATTGTTGCCAATACCAAGGAGGCCTACCGAAAAAAGAGAATCAAAGGGCATTTCACCCCCGAACTCCTTGAGGCAATTGATCAGGCCCTGGTCAACCAAGAACAGATTATTCTTTTCCAAAACAGAAGAGGATACAGCCCATATATTGAATGTGGCAGCTGTGGACACATTCCTAAATGCCGTGACTGCGATGTTAGTCTCACTCTTCACAAATATCGCAACCAGCTGGTTTGTCACTATTGCGGCTATGCTGAAAAAGTGCTATCACTTTGTCCTTCCTGCTCCAAAAATTCTATGCGCACTCGTGGAATGGGGACGGAAGGATTGGAAGATGAAGTAGGAATAATTTTCCCAGATGCCCGGTTAGCACGACTGGATATAGATACTGCCAGATCGAGAAAAGGTTATGCTAGAATCCTTGGTGATTTTGAAGATCATAAAACCGATATTCTGATTGGAACCCAAATGGTTTCAAAGGGGTTGGATTTCTCAAATGTCAGTGTAGTAGGAATAATAAACGCTGACAATATGCTGCACTTTCCGGATTTCAGATCCTTCGAAAGAAGCTTTCAACTCATGACTCAGGTTAGCGGACGAGCAGGCAGAAGCAAAGATCAGGGACTGGTGGTTATTCAAACTTTTGACCCCTCTCATCGTGTAATCCAGCAGGTCTTACAAAACGACTATCTGGGATTATACAAAAGTGAATTAAGAGAAAGGATGGAATTCGGATATCCTCCCTTCACTCGTCTGATCCGACTCACATTCAAGCACAAAGATATTGATACTGTGAATCGCTGCTCACATATTTTCACCAAAGAACTTCGAGCCAGATGGACCACCCGAATCCTCGGTCCACAAGCTCCCGGTATCTCAAGAGTACAACAGTATCACTTACGCCAGGTTCTGATAAAATCTGCAAAAGGCAAGGAACACAAGCAGATACGTGAACATATCCGTCTGCTCATCAATAAGATGTCTCAGGAAAAAACTTTCCGCTCGGTAATCATTCAGCCTGATGTTGATCCGGTTTAGTGACAAGCCAACCCTGGTCCTTAGTGCATAGGAATCTTTTTTTTATCTCTTCTATTCTTTCACTTTTAGGCAGTTCGTGCTTAACTCGATTATTTCGGATATACTTTATAGTATTATTCAGATAGCTCTCAGTATTTATCTCGCATTTTCCGAATTTTTGCGTCCATAGGGCATTATATTTCTTTTTCGCCTCGTTTCGCTTTTTCCCCGACAAGGGGACATGTCCCCTTGTTTCACTCGCTTCGCCTATACGCAGAGAGGTACCCGACAAGGGGACATGTCCCCTTGTTTCACTCGCTTCGCCTATACGCAGAGAGGTACCCGACAAGGGGACATGTCCCCTTGTTTCACTCGCTTCGCCTATACCCAGAGAGGTACCCGACAAGGGGACATGTCCCCTTGTTTCACTCGCTTCGCCTATACGCAGA
>JAYEFL010000005.1:0-6438 GCA_034658635.1 Bacteroidota bacterium
GCAATCTTCAAAAAGGAAACAAAAACACGCAAATCGGTCTTTTTCACTATGATTACAACTTTCGGCCTTCAAGACAATCCAAACACTAATAGTCTGGTGCAAAATAGCATAACAATGGATGCTCTGTATCGATAATATTAACATATCTTGCTGATAAATATGGATATTTATAAATACCTCCTCACCGGAGCAACCCTCGGCTTAGTAGCCGGCATATCTCCCGGACCCATTCTTGCATTAGTAATCCGTGAAAGCTTGCAGAACGGACGAAAAGCTGGCATGAAAGTGGCTACAGTACCTCTCTTCTCTGATCTTCCCATCGTTACATTTACGCTTTTTCTTCTCACCAGATTATCTGAGTACGATACTATTCTGGGGATTATTTCATTCCTTGGTGCTGGCTTTATTCTTCTACTTGCTTACGAAAGTATCCTCGTAAAACCCTTACAGGAAGAAATTAAGACCCCGAAATTCACTACTTTCTGGAAAGGAGTTTTCGCTAACTTTTTAAGTCCCCATCCTTACCTGTTCTGGCTTTTAGTTGGGTCACCAATGGTGATCAAAGCCTGGGATCTGAACCCATGGGCCGGAATAGCCTATGTGGTAGGATTCTATGTCTGCATCGTAGGTGCAAAGCTTGTAATTGCCTGGATATCTGACAAATCTAAAAATGTACTTGGTTCAAAAGGTTACCTGTGGGTAATCCGGATATTGGGTGTAATCCTTATTGTTCTGGCTGTATTTCTGGTGCGGGATGGGATCGGATTTTTTTGGGGATAATTGGGATGACACGTGCACAAGAGGGGTGGACACGTGACAAAAGGAGGATTACACGAAAGGTGAATACAGTATTCTCCGGCAGCTTTTCCTTCTGGTCGTCCGGGAAATGGTGAGGAAATTGAAATAGCCATACAGCAGGCACCACAACCTGTTCGGCATTCCATAGTCAGGCAATTCGTTTACTTCTCAAGCTTAACTGCTGTACCGTAGGCAAGTAATTCAGCAGCACCCTGCATAACTGTAGAGGTAGTTAATCGCATACAAACCACTCCATTTGCTCCCATCTTTTTTGCTTCAGCCATCATGCGGTCAATAGCCTGTTCGCGGGCCTCAGCAAATACCTTTGTGTATTCATCAATCTCGCCACCTACGATACTACGTAATCCTGCTAAAATATCTTTCCCAATGTGGCGGGCTCGAATGGTATTGCCCTTAGCCAAGCCAAAAGTTTGCACTATTTTATACTCACTAAACTCATCCTGAGTAGTAACCAAAACGTCATTTACTTTCATCATTTGTCTACATTTTTATCGTAATAATCATCTTCCTTATTTTTCAGTCGATCTTTAACCACTTTAAAAAACAAAAATCCAAATCCTGCGATAACAATAAATCCAATAAGACCCTCCGGAAATGCATCTACCAGGCCTTTAATTAGTACATAAATCCATACCACAAGGGCAATAATAAGAAAAAAATAACCTAGTCGTTCAAGCATAACTGTTGTTTTTTGATGAGCAACTAAAGTTACCAATCTTAACTCGTTTTTCAAACACTGCGCTTTCATCAGATTTTTGTATCTTCACGACCCCAATGATAAATGCAGCAAAAACGAGTAGAATTGCTTTCCTGATTGGTATAATTTTTTCTTTAATTTCTTGTCAGTCAGGTATTGACCATCCAAATTTCATTCTTCTAATGGTAGATGATCTCGGATGGGGCGATACGGGTTTTAATGGCAATACAGAAATCCAAACCCCAAACATGGATCAGCTGGCCTCTTCAGGCATGATTTTCAACCGATTTTATTCTGCTTCTCCGGTTTGTTCCCCAACCAGGGCCTCCTGTTTAACCGGCCGGAATCCATACCGAATGGGAATACCCACTGCAAATAAAGGATTTCTTCCCAAATCTGAAGTAACTATTGCTGAACTGTTGAAGGAAGCGGGTTATGTAAGCGGACACTTTGGGAAATGGCATCTTGGCACCTTTACCAACCAGGTAAAAGACGCTAACCGCGGCAAACCCGGTGATTCCAGCCATTTATCTGTACCATCTGATCATGGCTTTGACACCTTTTTCAGCACAGAATCAAAAGTTCCGACCTGGAACCCAATGGAAAAACCAACGGAATTTGATGAAGAAACCGGAGAAAGCCTGAGATATGGATGGATGGCCCGGAATAAGGATGTATCTGAATTATATGGTACCAGATACTGGACTGGCGTAAACGAAGAAGTTACAGATCAGCTTGAAGGAAATGATACCGAGATTATCATGGACCAGGCCCTGGAGTTTATCTCTCAATCTGCCCGGGATGAAGAAGCCTTTTTCGCAGTTATCTGGACCCATACTCCTCATTTACCAGTTGTAATTGATGAGGAATATGCATCAAAATATCCGGATGAAAACTTTACAAATCAGCTATATTACGGATCAATTACGGCTCTTGATGATCAAATTGGTCGTTTATGGAATCAGCTCGACTCTTTGAATATAAAAGATAATACCTGCATATTTTTCTGCAGCGATAATGGTCCCGAAGTCAGAACACCCGGTTCAGCTGGTCCGTTTCGAGGAAAAAAGAGAGATTTGTACGAAGGAGGTATCAGAGTTCCTGCATTTTGTGTTTGGCCAAATGGGATTCCAGCCGGACAAGAAATCGATTTCCCATCAGTTACATCCGATTACCTCCCAACAATTCTGGAAATACTTAATCTCCCGAACCCCAAAAACGTAACATTGGATGGCATAAGCCTGTTTCCAGCCATAAAAGGTACGGTAACTGAGAGGACATCACCTATCGGATTCAGATTTCCTGGAAAAATGTCATGGGTAACGCAAACACATAAGCTAATCTCAGCTGATAAAGGGAAAACATTTGAATTATACAACCTACTAAGTGACCCCTCAGAACAAAATAATATAATAAGCGAAAACCCGGATTTAGCAGATTCATTAAACCAATCCCTACAATCCTGGTTAAAAGAAATCACGACCCCCCGATCTCCCGATCTCCCGATCTCCCGATCCCCAAACATCCTCCTAATCTACTCTGATGATCAGGGAAGCATCGATCTGAATTGCTACGGAGCCACAGACCTCTACACTCCCAACCTTGATAAACTGGCATCCGATGGCATCCGCTTTACTCAGTTTTATGCAGGATCTTCAGTATGCTCCCCATCCAGAGCAGCTCTGATGACAGGTATGAGTCCCCAAGCTGCCGGATTGCCGGGTAATACATCATCTCAGCCGGGTCATTCAGGAATGCCCAACGACAGGGTCACCATTGCAGAGATTCTGAAAGAGGCCGGTTATGCCACCGCCCACATTGGTAAATGGCACATGGGATATTCTGACGACACAGAGCCCCTTGCCCAGGGTTTTGATTACAGTTTTGGCCATATGGGTGGTTGCATTGATAATTACTCTCATTACTTTTATTGGAACGGCCCGAATCGTCATGACCTCTGGGAAAACAATGTGGAAGTATACCAGGATGGAGAGTATTTTCCGGATCTGATGGTTGAAAAAGCTACTAATTTTTTCAAAAACAACCAGGAGCAGCCTTTCTTCATGTATTTTGCCATCAATCTTCCTCATTATCCACTTCAGCCATCTCCGAAATGGAGAGATTATTACAAAGACCTGGAAATGCCCAGGAGAGATTATGCAGCTTTTATTTCTGTTGTGGATGAGCGGGTTGGACAATTAATATCTTCATTGGAAGAGTTGGGACTCCGAGAAAACACCGTTATCATTTTCCAATCTGATCAGGGACACTCATGTGAATCCAGAGCTTTTAACGGAGGTGGAAATGCTGGTGAATTCAGAGGAGCGAAAGCCTCACTATTTGAAGGAGGTATCAGGGTACCGGCAATTTTAAACTGGCCTTCACAATTGCCTAAAGGGCTTACCAATAATGTTGCCAGTATCAATTATGACTGGTTCCCCACCATTGCTGAATTATGCGGTGTGGAAACTATTCCATCTGCAGTTGAGGGTAAAAGCCTCCTGCCAGTCCTTGAAAATCCAGAAGCCAATCATCACAACTCATTCAGATGGAAATTAGGGCGACAATGGGCAGTTCGGCAAGGGGAATGGAAATTACTTGGCAATCCTACAGATCCTTCAGGAAAATATCCAATTCGCGGAGAACAAGATCAGCTATTCCTTGTTAATCTTGCTCAGGATGTAAGCGAAAAGGATAATCTTGCCACAATGTATCCTGAAAAAGTAGAAGAACTTAAAAATCTTTATCTTGAATGGGAATACGGATTTGAAGGGGATATCCCCAAAAAACTAAAATAATTCCAGACCGATGTTTGCAGGATCTGGGAAGTTGAATATTTTTGCCATCGAAAGAAAATGAATTATTTTTCAAAACTATATAGAAGATCAATATCGGAAGACATCTCCACTAAGTTGCTAGAGGTATTACTGGATGAGAATCCTATGCTAAAGCAGATTCTCACAAATACAGCAACTCCTGCAGAGTGTCTTTCCAAAATCAGAAATTGGATTGAGGGGGAACTTCGCAAATCACCTCATGGATACAAATTTTATCGGCATGAATCTTTTGACCGGAAAGCTTTTGAAGAACTGGCATGGGAGGACATGGCAGCCATCCGGATTCTCGAATATATTGATCATGATGGAAGTGAATTTGAAGATCTGAATCTCAGGGGGAAAAAGGTGGAATCCAAACCATGTACCCAGCTTTGGGAAGAGGTTCACCATGAAGGAACCCGCTGCACACCTGATTATTACGAAGATATCCTCAAGCTCTTCAGACAATTCAGAGGTGAACTAGTATTGGAAAAGCCTGATTTGAAAACTATTACAAAATGGATGAATCGTTGGCCGGATGGTTTGGACGAAAAGATTCAGGTAATCAGGAAACAAAACAAGGACCGCATAATCAATGTGTTCATTGATAAAATGAACTCTGGCGATATTAGTAGTCCCAAATATTTCTTTGAAGAAGGTATAACAAGAGCAGAAAAAATAGCCCAGGTTGAGAAGTGGTGGCACAAAGCCAAATTCCATTTGAAATTCGCAGTTAGAAATCCTGATGATCTTAATCTTTATCTTGATAATTCACTCGACCAGGATACTATGGAACAGCTCTACAAGGCGCGGGATAAAGGAATTCCGTTTTTTGTAAACCTGTACTATTTGTCACTGCTTAACGTAAATCCATCAGCTTATGCTGAGGGCAAAGACCTTGCTATCAGGGATTATGTGTTTTACAGTAAAGCATTAATTGAAGAGTACGGACACATTGTTGCCTGGGAGAAAGAAGATGAAGTTGAACCCGGTGTACCAAATGCTGCCGGCTGGATATTACCGGGATCTCACAACATCCACAGAAGATATCCTGAGGTGGCAATCCTGATTCCCGATACTGTAGGACGAGCATGTGGCGGACTCTGTGTTTCCTGCCAACGGATGTATGACTTCCAAAGAGGTAATCTGAATTTCAATCTGGATAAACTGCGTCCGCGAGAAAGCTGGGATGAAAAACTGGAACGTTTATTAAAATACTGGGAAGAAGATTCTCAACTCAGAGATATCCTGATCACAGGCGGAGATGCTTTGATGAGCTCAAATAAGTCTCTGGGAAAAATTCTGGCAGCAGTAATCAAAATGGCAAAGAATAAAATCAATGCCAACAAGAAGCGAGCTGATAATGATAAGTATGCAGAAATGCAACGAATCCGTATCGGGACCCGATTACCGATTTATTTACCACAGAGAATTAATTCAGAACTGATTCACATTCTCAGAGAATTCAAAACGGAAGCTTTGAAACTGGGGATCAAACAATTTTTTATTCAGACTCATTTTGAATCCCCAATGGAGCTAACCGTTGAGTCTGCAGAAGGCATTCGTAAACTTATCTCGGCAGGCTGGACAGTAACCAACCAAATGGTATTTACCACCGCAGCCTCACGCAGGGGACACTCAGCCAAATTACGAAAGGTTCTTAATGACCATGGAGTAATCAATTATTATACTTTTTCTGTCAAGGGATACGTCGAAAACAGCTACAATTTCGCCACCAATGAGAGGGCTGTGCAAGAACAACTAGAAGAGAAAGCTTTCGGGAAAATCCCCTTTAGATATAACAAAGAGATAGCCAAATACTCTGAAGACGCCGAGAACATCGTAGAAAATATTGCCACACTAAGAAAACGAATCGGAGTGCCATATCTGGGAACAGACAGAAATGTATTGAACCTTCCCGGCGTAGGCAAGAGTCTGACATTCAGAACTATAGGCGTTACTCGTTTTGGGCGGCGAATTCTCGAATTCGATTATGATAAAATCAGGAAACACAGTCCTGCAACAGAAAATCTAGGTAAAGTAATCATAATTGAATCTAAATCTATCCGTCAATACCTGCTTCAACTTGAAGAATATGGAGAAGAT
>JAYEFL010000006.1:0-6371 GCA_034658635.1 Bacteroidota bacterium
ACATGGGATGCATCCATGTTATATTTCTGGATGCTTGATGATATTTCCCTGCGGGAGGGATGGGACAATGACCTGAAAATGAATCACTGGCAGGTTGAGATGCTAGATGAGAATTTGGAAGATGCAGCTGGATTCTATTATATGATGCCTAAAACTCAGATCTTGCCAATAGGATTGTTTGAAGGTAGTGTTATCAATTATGGTGATTATGAGCAGACTAATGTGCATCTGAATGTTGTTATTGATAAAAATGGTACAGAGCAATTTTCTGCCAACTCTGAAGTGGTTGATTACATGTATTTCGGTGATCCGATTGATACCTTGTTAATTGATCAAACGTATACTCCAGTAGATTTTGGTCATTATGAGGTGACTTTTAGCATGCTGTCTGAGCAGGATGACCAATTTCCTGATAATAATGTGAAGTCACATTATTTTCATGTAACTGACAGCGTTTTTGCGCGTACTCCGGATGTGAGCGAAGCTGACGAAAGCCCTTGGCGGGATTATTATTTTTTCACACATGAAGGTGATTTCATGGGTGTGGAGTTTGATCCGGTGACAGATTGTGAAGCCAGCTCAATCTCTGTTTACATTTCCAGAGCTAATTTGGATGCGGAGTTTCGCTATGTATTATTGGAGATTATTCCGGAGGGTGATGAACTTGAAATTGTCGAATTGATATACTCAGATATAATGTTTGTGGATTCAGCCATTCTTGAACAGGGTTGGTTAACACTGCCGCTGGAGCAAGATGGATTTGGGGAATTTATGAAGGCTGGTAATCGGTATATTGCTGCAGTACAGTTTTGGACGTATATTGAGGAGGCTGATCTTGCAAACAGAGGAAACACCTTCTGGGTTGGAAGTACGGAGAACTATCCGGGATCATATGACAAACAATGGGGATTCATGGAACAAGATGGTGTGTGGGTGCAAGGATCTGATTTCAACAAAATGATCAGGCTGAATATCAACAATCATGAGAATATTATTGATGGGGTTGGTACTTTGAACAGCATGATTTCACTTGATCAGAATTATCCAAATCCGTTTTCTTCAGAAACTCAAATCAGCTATGAGTTGGCCAGAGAAGAGATTGTCTTTATTGAGATTACTGATATTACAGGCAGAACTGTCAAGCTAATTGATGAAGGCTTGAAAACAAGAGGTAATCACTCTGTATTATTTAGTAACTCAGATCTTGAGCCAGGAATTTACAGTTATACACTGAAGGCCGGTGAATCCACCATGACCAGAAGGATGATGGTCTCGAGGTAACGGGTTACAGTTCACATTTTCGTCAAAACTTCCGGGTGGGTCCGGGTTTTACCCCGGACCGTCTTTCGAGGTTCCTTCAATGACCGGGCCGGCGTAGAAGCCGGCCCTACCCGGATCTTTTTCGAGATTATTTCTTTGGGTTCATGATGACTTCTACTATATCGGGATTTGTGAACATTTTCTTTGCAGTCTTTTTTATCGTTTTGGCATTGATGGAGTTCACTAGTTTCTCATATTCTTCTATGGACAGGAACTCGTTGCCTGACATTAGTGTTCCCTGAATAGAACCCATCCAGAAACGGTTTTTGTCGAGTTGCTCGTTCCTGAGTTTTATCAGAGATTTCTTAATTTCATCCAGATCGGCATCATCCGGTCCATTTTCTTTGATTTTGTTAATCTCATTCCAGACCACAGCAAGTAATTTTTCACTTTTCTCAGGATCAGTATCAAAAGAAATGGTCAAGGAAAATTCATGCTTGGGGATACGGCTCAGGGATCCGCGTACACTTACCCCGTAACTACCGCCTTCTTCTTCCCGTATTGTCTCCATATATCTTTTATCAAGCAATTTGCCAATAATGGAGACGCTCATGCTATTTTTTCGGTTGTAATCCATCTCCCCGGAAAGCTTAGTATAAATGGTGGTTTTAGGAACCTCCATATCCCTGTCAAAATGAACAAGAGATTTGCCTTTTGCCGGATTCATATTGTGATCATTAAAATCTTCTTTCTCAGCTTGTCCTGCGATGCTGCCAATATATTTTTGTACCAGAGGGAGGGAGTTCTCATCCAGATTTCCTACAATCACAAAAGTAAAATCACCTATATTTTTAAACCGATCTTTATATACATGAACAGCTTTGTCAAATTCAATCTGTTCAAGCATTTCTTTCGAGAACAAGATGGTTCTGGGGTTATGATTGGAAGACAACATTGAAATTGTATCCTGCATGGCCTGACTATTATCGGCTTTCAGATTGTCAACCAGCGTATTCATTTGGTTCATGAGTACCATGAAAGCTTTATCATCAAAGCGTGGAGCCACAAAATTAAGATAAGTGAGTTGGAGCATACTCTCAAAATCCTTCATATTTGAGGATCCCGAGAGTCCTTCCGTATAAGTATTTATATATGGATTGGAACGTGCAATTTTACCTGCCATTTTTTTCTGAAGACCAACCATGTCGAAGTTTCCTAGTCCTGAATATTGAGCAAGACTTGTGGTGAGGTTAGCAGATTCCAAATCTTCCAAAGCCAGTTTTGAAGTTCCACCATAACTGAAAGCAGTCATGAAAATTTCGTCTTCTGAGTAATCAGTTGCCATTAAAACAACTTTGGCTCCATTCGACAGAATATATCCTTTGGCTTCAGAAATCCCTTCAATTGTGAATTCCCCGCTTATAGGTGCTTCTGATAATTCTTCGGCTATCAGGGGCTCATTTCCACTATCATCCGCATAAGGTTCAATATCGGCAGTCTTTACTTCTTCCATCACAGCCACCAATTCTTCTTGTGTTGGGTAAATTGTGCCTTCTTTGTCAGGACCAGAAACTAAAAGGACCTGGTTGTTATCAGGTTGAAGGGTTTTGGCAAATTCATTAACTTCTTCCAATGAAATTGAGGCGATTACTTCTTTTGAAAGATTATATTCTGTTTCAGCATCGAAAACAGGTTCTCCTTGCAAGAAGTTATTTCCCAACTGGGTTGCCCAGTTGTCATTGGTGATTTTATCTCTGTTTTGATAGAAGTTATCGTATTGGCTGAATAACTGTATTTTGACCCTGTCAAGTTCGCTGGCAATAAATCCATGACGCTTAACTCTTTCAACTTCTGTGAGAATTTCCTCCAGTGATTCAGCTCCCTTTGTTGGTTTCGGTATAGCCTGGAGTACGAATCCCTTTGTGAGTCTTGAAAGTGGGAAGAATACGGGTTGTAACATCAAACTATTACTATTAGGATCTTGTTGAAGTTCCAGTAAACGCATATTAATCATCGTGGAATACAGTTGTTCCAGCATGTTGGTGCGGAAGGTGGCATCATTCTGTACTAATGGCATTGCAGATTTGTAGAACAACAGGATGGCCATAAACTGAGCTTCCGGGTCAGTAGCTTTGCAAAACAGTACTTCTTCATTGTCTGGAATCGAAAAATATTTTCGTTCAGGGAGGTTTTCTCGCAGTGGAATAGTTGAGAATAAGTCTTTTACTTTTTGCTCCACGACTTCAACATTAATATCTCCAACAACAACAACCGCTTGTTGATCAGGTCGATACCACGTTTCATAATAGCTTTTAAGTTCTTCGTGCTTGAAATTATCAATGATTTCTAAATTCCCGATAACATCTCTTTCGGCATACTTTGAATCCTTGAATAACACTTTGCTTGTTTGGGCATTTATGCGGAATTGAGAATTTCTTCGGGTTCTCCATTCCTCATGAATAACACCTCTTTCAGCCTCAATCTCTTCAGGCTGTAACAGGAGGTAACCCGACCAGTCATGCAATACCAGCAGGCATGAATCCAATAAACCCTCACCATCCAGAACAGGAATATTACTTAGATTATAAACAGTTTGGTCCTGAGCAGTATAGGCATTAATATCGTATCCAAACCTGACTCCGTGTTTTTCTAAAAAATCGATAATTCCTTTTCCTTCAAAATGTTTGGTGCCATTAAAGGCCATGTGCTCGAGAAAATGAGCTAAACCATCCTGAGAGTCTTCTTCAAGTATGGCTCCGACATTTTGAACAAAATAAAATGAGGCTCTCTCCTTAGGCTCTTCATTATGAAGGATGTAATAATTCATACCATTGTCAAGCACACCATGTCTGACGTCCTTATTCAAAGGAAAGGTTGTAGTTACTTGAGCAAAGACTGCCGATTGGGTAAGTAAGATAGCAGTAAGTACTGCAAGTCTGATTTTGAGTTTCATGGATTTTTTTTTCGATTTATAACAAAAGTGGTTATAGGAAACAAAGTTATAAAATTACACTGAAATGACCTTTTAGGCTAGAATAATGGTAATTCAACATTCAACATTCTCCAATCACTATTTTCTTATCTTTGTCGCTTTAATTTCAGGACTCAATGATTATTCTTGATAAACCTTTTGTATCTGAGTTGTTACAACAAAGTCTTGTTGATAATAATATCCCTGTCGTTATGACTCCCGACGTTTCAGAAATGACCTTGCGTTCTGATCTTCACTATATTTCTCAGGAAGCAGCATTGGATAGAATCCGTCATAACTCATCTGAATTGGTGTATAGTAATTCTGAGAATGCTATTACGTGGATAGGTCGTAACCTTGGCTTTACAGATATTCCCAAGAAGATTAATTTGTTTAAAGATAAAGTCAGTTTCAGAGAATTGATTCGTCCTTTGTATCCGGATTATTATTTCAGATCGTTGGAGATGAATGAATTTGAAGGAATGAGAGAGACACCATTAGATTACCCATTGATTTTAAAACCTGCGGTTGGGTTTTTTAGTATGGGAGTTCACAAGATAAGAGAGAAGGAAGATTGGTTGACCATCGAGGCAAAGGTGACCGAGGAAATAGATCAGCTTGTCAATCTGTATCCTGTGGAGGTTTTTGATTCCACAAAATTCATTCTTGAGGCATGTATTCCCGGACGCGAGTTTGCCATGGATGCCTATTTTGATGAGTCTGGTGAGCCGGTTATTCTGAATATTATGGAACACTACTTCTCATCTGAAGCAGATGTAAGTGATCGATTATACACCAGTTCAGCAACAATTATTCGCACATTTCTGAATCGTTTCCAGAAACTGTTGTCAGCTATAGGTGAATTAGCCCAGCTTAGGAATTTTCCGGTGCATGTTGAGGTTCGTTTAACTGAGACAGGTGAGATTATTCCTATTGAGGTTAACCCTATGCGCTTTGGTGGTTGGTGTACAACCGCAGACCTGGCAGGTATGGCATATGGTTTTGATCCTTATCAAATGTATTTCAATCAGGATAAACCCGATTGGGATAGTATTCTGAAGGATAGGGAAGATAGGATTTATAATATTGTGATTCTGGATAATTCAACTGGGATTGAAGGGGCGGATATTCAGTCTTTTGAACATGATAAATTGCTGGCTCATTTCTCTAAAGTTCTGGATTTCCGACCAGTGGATTATAAGACTTATCCGATATTTGGATTTTTGTTTGTGGAGACAGATGAAGGGGAGAGGGATGCTTTGGAGAGGGTTTTGACTTCGGATTTGCGGGAGTATATTGTTGTTTGTTAGAGACGCACGGCCGTGTGTCTGTACTATTAATTAGTTCTTTTATGAGTTTATCGTTTTTATTTTATCGGGTTTTGATTGATCCTTTGTTGAATGGCTTACGGAAGTCTATTCGGAGTCAGATAGTGCAAGGCTCAAGTTGTTTGGATATTGCTTGTGGGACTGGTTCATTGGTTTTTGAACTTAAGGATCGGTGTAAGTCTGTCACCGGGATTGACTTGGATGAGCCTAAAATTATGGAGGCTCAGCGTATTGTTGAAGTGAAGGGTTTGGATCATTTGTCTTTCAGAGTTATGGATGCGACAAATCTATCAGAATTCAAGGAAAAGCAGTTTGACTATGTGACGATGGCAATGGCAATTCATCAGTTTGATCCGGAACTTCGTAAGAGTATTTTGAGTGAGGCCCTACGGGTTTCAAAAAATCTAATTGTAGCAGATTATGCTTTCCCACTTCCTTCCTCTCCATCGGGTTGGATGGCCAGATTTATTGAATCTATTGCCGGAGAAGAACACAGCCGGAATTTCAAGCACTACGATGCAAATAGTGGTATGGAGCCTATTTTAAAGTCTATGGGACTCTCATATAAATTGGCGGAAAAGCGAGGAGCAGGAGTCTTTTCAGTTTACGTCATTAGTTTTTAGGAAGAGCTAAGTTTTAAGAAAGGGAAATAATGCGTCACGTTCGCGTCACGTTCGCGTCACGTTCGCGTCACTCCCGCGTCACGATCCCCCCTTTCCTTCTCCTCAGTACGTAGCTAGCCGTGGCATCAGCCCCAAAAAAATGATACCCACTGGGCGCATACATATATGCTGGTTTATCGTTTATCAATA
>JAYEFL010000007.1:0-6324 GCA_034658635.1 Bacteroidota bacterium
TGCCTGGGCAACACAAAAATTACGCTACCCGGGATACCATAGACTGTTAACCGGACAAATACCGAACCTGCCTGATTCCTACCATAACAGCTATCTGATGCAGGTAGAAATCAACAATCCAAACCTAATGATCAGTACGGTTTTCCAAGGCTTTCTTGAAGAATACCTGGATTTCAAACAGGCTTTATATCAAAAGGATAATCCCGGAATTGATAAACTATGGTTTCCTGAATCAGTTGCCCGCTTCAGGGTTATTCAGCAGGAATTTACAGATACGCTGGTCAGAGATTATGTTTTACTGAGCAGCATGAATGACCATCTGGATAATTTCGGAACAGACCACCTCGAAACTTTTCTTACCAATTTCCAGATCCATTGCAAAAACGAGGAATATCAATCGCATATAGATAATAAATTACAGAACCTTAAAAAGCTTGAACGAGGGCAAGCGGCACCTGTATTTAATGCTCTCGATCAGGAAGGAAATACAGTTTCACTCAGCGATTTTGCCGGCTCCCTTGTATACATCAATCTGTGGGCTACCTGGTCGCCATGGAGCCTCCAGGAAATTCCTTGGTGGGAATCCCTCATCCGAAAATTTGAATCCCGCGGAGTGAAATTCGTATCAATCTCATTGGATTTTGCCAAAGACATGAACAATTGGAAATATATCCTGAATGATAAGACTCTGGGCGGAATCCACCTCATCCAGGATCCTGAATCATCAATCTGGCAAGATCAATATCTTATTAGTGATTTACCAAGATACCTGCTAATCGATAAAGAAGGCAAAATCATAAGTGTACACGCCCCAAGACCAAGCGAAAACATGGAGAAGGTATTGGAACAGCTATTGAAAACTGAGCTCTGATAACCTAGTAAAGACACACGGCTGTGTGTCTCTAACGAAAGATGAATGACGAAAACTATCAAAATAAGCATCCTCTTCCTCCTCCTCCTCCTCCCCCTTCTGGCCTATGCCCAATCAATCCACCAAATTGAATACGAAGCCTACAAGACGACCGCTCCCCATCCCTCATTCTTCACTGATACCGATTACCAAATCCGCCCCTTTCGGCAAGAGAAAAGCAGTAATCTGACACACACTGTATTTGGCTATCTGCCAGATTGGGAATACCCTACTGCCAGAACGAATTTGCAATACGACTTACTCACTCATATAGCAGCATTTGATTTCACAGTTTCGGCCAGTGGCGATCTAACACCTCCTTCATATTGGCCTTGGGTGGATGTTATAAATACTGCCCATGAACATGGAGTGAAGATCATTGCAACAGTAGTAAATTTCACTACCAGCCAGATTCATACCCTGCTCACTAATCAGGCAAGTCGTCAGAACCTCTTTGAAAACCTATCTGGAATATTGCAGGAATTTGAGCTGCAAGGAGTAAACATTGATTTTGAAAATGTGGCCAGCGCAGACCGGGGAAATTTGCTCAATAGTTTCATGGCTGATCTTACCGACTACCTCCATCAGGAAGTTCCCGGGAGTGAAATCTCATTCGCAGCTCCGCCCGTAAATTGGGGTAGCTGGAATTTTGCCGGACTTGCCCATGCATGTGATTATCTCTTTATTATGGGCTACAATTTTTATGGAAGCTGGAGCGAGACCAGCGGTCCAAGTGCTCCATTGAGAGGAGGCAGTTATAACATCACTAAAACAATTGAGACTCAGTATGCTGCAGTTGTCAATGCTGAGCCAGAGAAACTCATTTTGGGTGTCCCGTATTATGGCGATCGCTGGCAAACCCGCACATCAGCAGCCTATTCAGAAGCAATAGATCATTTGGGACATCCGCGATACAAGACTGCCTACGTAGAATCGCTTACACATGGCCTTAAATGGGATTTTCGAAGTCAGGCATCCTGGTACAGCTATAAGGAGAGTAACAAGTTTTATCAGGTATGGTTCGAAACCGATTCCAGTCTCGGATTAAAATACGACCTTGTACTCAAACATCAGTTAAAAGGCACCGGCATGTGGGCACTGGGCTATGATGGCAGCCGAACAGAATTATGGGATGAGCTGCGATTGAAATTTACCGAATCAACTGGTGTTGAACAAATTAATGACAGCCAGGCAATCCAAATCTATCCAAACCCTGCAAAGGAGATATTGATAATCAACTATCCAGATCAATCTCACGATATCCTGAGAGGAGAGATTATAAATCTACAAGGAAAAGTGATGCTCGAATTTAGACCCTTCGACCCTTCGGCTCCGCTCAGGGACCACTTCGCTCAAGGGCCGGTGGCTGAGCGAAGTCAAAGCCAGATCTTAGTCAATGTATCAATCCTCCCAAAAGGAATCTACTTTCTAAAAATCGGAAATACAACAAAAAAGTTCGTGAAGGACTAGACTTAATCCTATTCCCTGGCCTTAATTACTATTTTCTAATTTCTATGCCCTCTCCTAAATAAACATCGGCCACTCAAAACACACCACTCCCTCATCCTCAGCAATCTGCCTCGCCACATCCTTGTCTTCTGTAAATACGTGCGTTTCAACAAAGACCTTAAAGCCCTGCAAGCCTTCAAGAGCAGCATTAATCGGATCATCATCGTGAAAATGAGTTTGTAGAATAGTATACTTTTTGCCTCGATAGAAATTATTAAAACTCCTCAAAAGGTCTCTCATGCCATCAATGCAATCATCATGAGCAGCCATCACAAGAGCTATGTGTGTAAAGGCTTTGTTCTCACGAATGGGGGCAGGCATTTTCATTACCAGTCCGAAAACCTTAAGAAGAAAAGATAAGAATTTCATAGTCAGGGTCATTCGATTCACAAACCATCGCTTATAACGGTCTTCATCCCATGCACAAAGCACGGCCTTGATCTTACCATCCTGTCGGGCTACCCGAAACTGATTGAGATCCATCCCATCAATGTCAGTAATGTAGTACCGAAATAGCTCCTCTGTCATTCGGGGAGCTAACTTATATCTCGAATAAGAAGTATTGTATAGTTTCACCAGCTCCGGAATATCCTCTTCAGTTGGATGATCAATGACAAATTTTTTGGAAATTTTCTTCTTGAAAATAGGTACGATACTGAATATCCTGAAATCACCCAAATACTTCGCATCTGGAATTCCGGCCCGACTCTTGGTGAATATCAAGGAAAACTCATTGTCTTTCAGAAATGTGGCAATAGCCAATTTTGTTCCAAGCGTACGCAAATTCTCCACAGTTTCCTTAACAACACGATAGGCTACCGTTGAACGACGAAAAGCAGGATCTACCTTCAGATCCATGAGGTAAGCAGAATCATAATTTACATCCTTATACTGCAGATTGCTGTATACAGCTCCAAAGGCTCCGATCAGAGTATCCCCCTGACGCGCCACTTTATGATACGACTTCTTACTGATCTGCTGATGAATTCTACGAAACTCAGGTGATCGATCCGGGTATCCTCCTATCATCCCATCCTGCGGACAACGATGCGATAAAGACAAAATCGCCTCATTATCAGCATCAGTAAGGAAATCTATCGTAATTTTTTGCTTTTCCATGGAGACTGGCTGTTTTATTCAGTGAATTAAAAATACAAAAAACTCAGCAAAATAAAAGAAGAGCACAGTTTTCAGAGCACAGTTTTCAGAAAAGAAATTCTGCGTCACTCCAGCGTCACTCCAGCGTCACTCCAGCGTCACTCCAGCGTCACTCTTGCGTCACTCTCACGTCACTAATCGCGTCTCTTTTACTACCTTAGTACCCAAACTCAATCCTTATGAAAACTCTATTCGGCTTTAGCCTGATCATCTTCATCTCATTATCCGCCTTCTCCCAAACCGCGATTATCCGCGAAACAACCATGACATTTCCCACATATGGATACGATGATCCCAATCCCATTGCAAAGCCGGGGAAAATCTATCCCTACTTTCGTTTCGACGGATACACTACTACCCCGGTGGATAAAGACTGGAAGGTTATCGTGCTGGAAAATGATTGGATCAAGGTTCTGATTGCTCCCGAGATCGGAGGAAAAGTATTAGGAGCCATCGAAAAATCTACGGGATATGAATTCCTGTATTTTAATAAAGTGGTTAAATTCCGCGATGTGGCTATGCGAGGCCCCTGGACCTCTGGCGGGATAGAATTTAATTTCGGCTCAATCGGACATTCACCTTCAACCTCATCCTCCGTGGATTATCTGATCATGGAAAATCCGGATGGCAGCGTTTCATGTTTTCTTGGCACTATGGATCTCAGTTCACGAACCGAGTGGAGGGTAGAAGTACGTTTACCTGCAGATAAGGCATGGTTTGAAACACATGCATTTTGGTATAATCCCACTGATTTTTCTACCTCCAAATACCATTGGATGAATGCTTCTGCTGATGCGCCGGATGACCTAATCTTCTACTGGCCGGGGAGCAATTATATTGGTCACGGCGGAAAATTGCATGCCTGGCCTATTATGGCAGACGGACGAGACGTTAGTCAGTATGCTCAAAATGATTACGGTACTTACCACAGCTATCATGTGCTGGGTGAAATTGCCGATTACTTCGCAGGTTATTATCACAAAAAGGATTTTGGATTCGGACACCTGGCTGATTACGCTATCAAACCCGGAAAGAAAATATGGATATGGGGATTAGCACGTCAGGGAGAGATCTGGGTAGACCTTCTCACAGATACAGAGCTAGGAAACGGACAATACACAGAGATCCAAACCGGACTACTTTTTAACCAAGCAGGAGCAGGAAGCACAAAAACTCCCTATAAACATTTGAGTCTAAACAGTAACACAGAAGAGAGGTTTACGGAATATTGGTTTCCGGTGAAAGAGACGGAAGGGATTACTGATATCAACGAATTCGGAATCCTAAACTTAATCCCTGAGTCACCAAGTCACGGAGTCACGGAGTCCCTGAGTCCCGAGTCCCTGAGTCCCGAGTCCCGAGTCCCGAGTCCCGAAATCCGGTTCTGTGCGCTTCAGTCTGTTCGGGATTCGATATTTGTAATAGTTAATGATAGTTTGGTTTATTCCTTCTTTGTTGATCTGAAACCGATGGAAGTATCTAAGCAGAGACACCCGGCCGTGTGTCTGTACAAGTTATCAGAGCTCAGTTATCAGAAAGGAATAAGTTTTAAGATAGGTTCGAACACCAATTGTCATACCGGGCTTGACCCGGGACCCAGTGGAGCACCACCGGAGAACCTAAGAACTTCCGACCGCCCAAAAACCTCTCCAACCTTCGACTGGTCTTCTCTTCAGGGGAAATATATCGCTGCATTGGAAGATAGTCGGCAACGTAACTATGAAAAAGCGTTAATAGGCTTTTATTCTTGCCTTGAAGAAGACCCCAATTACATGCCCGCCTTGGTGGGTGCTGCTGAGGAGCTGATGCGCATTATGAAGTATGACAATGCAGAGAATTTGCTGATGCGGGTTTTGTCTATTGACACTTACCATCCTCAGGCTAATTACCTTCTGGGTATTGCAAAAAAGAGAAAGGGTGAATACCACCGTGCCAGAGAAGCTTTTGGGGTTAGCACCCGCTCGATGGAGTTCCGGTCAGCCGCCTATGCCCAACTGGCTGAGGTAGCACTTATGCAGAAAGATTATATGAAAAGCCTAAGCTATTCTGAATCTTGCCTTGACTATAACCGCTTCAATATCAATGCTTATCAATTATCGATCATAGCTTACCGCATGCTTGATCAGGAGTCCGAGGCCATACATGCTCTGGAAGTCCTGCTGGAAATGGATCCTCTGAATCACATGGCTCGTTTTGAATATTACCTGCTCTATCCGGAAGAATCATCATTACAATCCTTCCAATCCAACATCCAAACAGAATTTCCAGAGCAAGTGTACCTCGAACTAGCCCTCAATTATCACAAACTAGGTCTGGATCAAAATGCATTAGATCTATTAAATTTTGCACCAGAAAATACATTGACCCAATATCTGGAAGCATACCTATCCAACATTCTCCATTCTGCATTCTCCATTCTCCATTCCCCCCTCCCCTTCCCTTACCGTCAGGAGATGTACAAAGTATTCGAATGGGCAGAATCAGTGAATCCCCATTGGCAAAACCGTTATTACATGGGACTGATGCTTTGGAACTTCAGACAGGTGGATGAAGCCAGAAAATTGTTCAGATCATGCGGTGATGAACCGGAATCAGCAGCATTTTACCTGGCCCGTACCCGGCTGTTTGAAGGAAGAGATACCGAACTGGTGGTCCATGACTTAAACAGAGCATTAAAGCTTGCTCCGGATAGCTGGAGAAGCTACAAGTATATGGTTGACTTTTACATGAAACTTGGTGCTTATCCA
>JAYEFL010000008.1:0-6292 GCA_034658635.1 Bacteroidota bacterium
GGAAGCTACACATTCGACCCTCCGGGTATCCCCGGTATTGATAACGACTGGTTGTTAATTCTATCCAGTCACAACCTGAGCCAGGTTGCTCAGGGAAATGACTAGATTGTGGTTCAGAGGGGGGGGGGGGCTATTGACCGGTGTATTTGTAAATTCTGCAGCTGTAATCAGCATCAGCACCATTCAGCCCAGCAATAAAACCATGTTCTGCATCAGGATAAGACACAGAGAATGTTGAGATATATTTTTCATCAAAACAGGGGAACTCTATCCAGGTTTCACCTCCGTCTGAAGTTTTATGAATTGAACCTAATCCAATTCCCAGTCCGTGATTTGCATCTGCAAAATCAATCTGAGTAAAATTGTAATGCATTACAGATGATGGTATGGATATTTTTGTCCAGCTACTACCTCCATTGGATGATTTATAAATATAGGCCTTATCATAACCATTATCTTTCCCGGCAAAATATCCTGTATTATCGTCAGGAAAACTTATGTCGCAATCCCATGGATTTCCTTTTACCTTACCATCACCAGCAATTTCTGTATAGGTCCAGGTCAAACCATTATCAGCAGAATAAGCAATCTCTTTAAGATCATGTCCATCTCTAGTAACCGGTGCAATATTAATCACTCCGCTTTCAGATAAGTGCATCTTTTTACCGGGAATTATCATCTCATTGATCAGAACTGTGTTCGTAACATTGTGTGTGCTATTTGATACAAAAAAGAGGGCAGACACAGTGGTGTTGACCCATGCCAGCATAACCGTTGTAGTACTATTTGAAGCAGTAGCATAAATCAACAACTGATCATTATCCGGATTTGGAAAAATCATTTCTGTCCAGGAAATACCTTTATCAGTTGAATATCTTACACCTGAGAAATCATCTATCAGATATCCGTCTGTGGAATTAATGAATTTTATTTGCTCATGGGCACAAGACATGTCGTCATTCATTAAAGCCCAGGTAGCTCCACCATCTTCAGTATGAACCAGACTTTTACCACCAAGCACCCAGCCTTCATCAGAGTTTATGAAGATAGTTTTACCGGCAGATTCCAGATGTGCTGCCATGTCAATATGATCAAAACATGAAGTGTCCGGGTTTGGATCATCGTCATTATTTGGATCATCTTTTTCACATGAAGTGAATATTGCAATACTTATAAGCGATAAGTAAAAGAAATATTTAGCTATTGTTTGCATAAGTAAGCTCTGTTATTCTATTAATATAATTCAGTGGATTTAACGATCTCGCGATTGGCCGGCACCTTGAAAACACTAGCAGGTACACGTACATTGGTTTCAATTTTGACAGCGGTTTCGGTAATTTTCATCCCCAGCATATTGACTTCAGTCTTGAGTGAAAAACCCTTCCAAACCCACACTTTTGATCCAATTCCTTCCCACACATCACATTTCTTACCCAAAACCTCTCCTTTGCCAGTTTTTTCAAATCCAAGACCCTTCAACATCTCAATACTGGCCTGTTCAAGCTCTTTAGAAGTGGTCTCTTTTTCAATAAAATAGTCAGCCACAGGATTCTCAGATTTATAGATCGGCCCTTCATCATCTTCCCAGGTATATGTGGTTGATCCAAGAGATAGTTCATAGCTGGATGACTCCATTTGCATACCCAGCATCTTGGTTACAGATTTTTCAGCAGCATATTCATTGTATCCATTTTTTTCCCAATACATAAGCCGGGTTCCCGAAGTTTGTCCTTCAGTTTTGTATTCAATCATGCCAGATTTAAAAGGATATTTTTGAAATTCCTGAGCTGTAACACCCTGTATAAGTGATGTTACAAAGAGTATTGCAATTATAGTTCTCATAACTTAATTATGTAATTCAATATAAAATCCTCATGTATTATTAATAGCACAAAAATAGATTAGTATCCCAGGCGGGAGCAAATGAAACAGAAAGTGACGAGAAGAATTGTGAAAGCGCTACAAACGATCCAGAATTTGCAAAAGGCTGGCTTTTCTGCGTTGGGAAATAGGGATTTCAGTACCGTCTTTCATGACTAAGAATCCCCCGTCTGTCTTATCAATTTTGGTAACCTGGTTAAGATTAACGATAAAGGATTGATGAGGCCTGAAGAACTGATAGTCAGAAAGCATTTCATCGTAATTCTTCAGTGGGGTAGAAACAACAATACGTTGTCCTGAGGCTAGATAAAAACTGGTGTAGGTATTATCACTCTTGCAATAAGCTATGTCAGAAATATCAACCAGATGGATATCCTGTGTGGTTTTCAGGATAATTTTTTTTGCCTGTGCCTGTCGCTCATAATGCTCGAAGAAATTGGTGATTTGCTGGCTGGTTTCATGGCTTTCAAATGAAGCCAGGGCTCTTTCAACTGCTTGCTTGAATTCAAATTCGTTAACAGGTTTGAGAATATAATCCAGTGCACTGAATTTGATGGCCTGAATAGCAAAATCATTGAAGGCGGTAACAAAAATGAGTGCAAAATTGTAGGGTTTAACCTGTTGGAGGATTTGAAAACCCGTTCCATCCTTAAGTTCAATATCCAGAAAAACCAGTTGCGGCTTGACCGACAGTATAAGCTTAACACCAGCCTCAACCGATTCAGCCATCCCTTCAACGCTAATCTCAGGGAAATGCTTCTGTAGCAATGACTTGTGTAAATCCCTGATATCGGGACTATCATCAATAATAACTGCTTTAATCATTCTTATTCCGGTATTGGCAGTTCAATTTCAACCAGTGTTCCATGCTGTTTTGCGTCAATTTCTGACAAATCAGTAACCCTGAGTTGAATTTTTTGCTTCATCCGTTTTTCAATCAGTTTTTTTCGCTCCATAAAGATACGCAAAGCCATTGACTGGTGGTTATCTCCACCTCTGGTTTGATTTATACCTAAACCATTGTCTATCACCTCGATTTTCAAGATGTTATTATCTTCGTTAAAGGCCAGGGTCAAGTTACAATCTGTCTCAATCCCATTGAATCCATGCTTGATAGCATTCTCAATAAAAGGCTGAACCAGCATAGGCGGAATCTGAATCAAATCCACCTCAAGATCTTCAGCATAGATTATTTCGTATTTAAAACATACGTCGAGGCGCATCTTTTCCAGGTCAATATAATTCCTGAGGGTTTCAATTTCTTCGGATAATGGGATATAATCCTTTCGTGAGTTCTGCAGAATAGCTCTGGTGAGCCCGGCAAATTTACCCAAGAAGAATGTTGCCTTCTCTTCATTATGGTGATGAATAAAACTTTGAATGCTACCAAGAGCATTAAACAGAAAATGCGGATTCATCTGGGTCCTGAGCCACTTATGCTCCAGTTCCATTTCCCGGGACTTAGCTCGTATCCGGCTTTGCCATAACAAAAGCAACAATACGCCAAGCACCAAGACAGAAAGGAGAATAACACTCAAGGTAAGTGTACGACTAAATTTGATTTGTTGTTTTTGCAGTTCATTCTTGCTGTTCAGTAATTGAATCTGATTCTCTTTTTGCTCTGAATGGAAACGGGTTTCCAGCTCAGCCATGCGTATTTTCATTTCGGAACTTTCGAGTGAATCTATCAAAATATGGTAATTCTCAAAGTATTGCAATGCCGATTTCCAATCTGTCCGGGCCTTGCTCAATTCAACCAGGCCATGTAATGTATTTGACAATTCAATTGGGAAAGAAGACTCACCTCCGGAAAGCTTTAATACCCGATCATACCATTCTTCCGACTTTGATAATTGTCCCAATTCCAGGTAAAGCGAAGCCAGCACATTACCTGCCGACATCATATTGTACAATTTTCTCTTGTCTTCTGCTAAACGATATGATTCCAAAGCTGAATTCACTGCATCTGTATATCGATTCTGGGCTTTATAAATAGCAACAATATTGTTCAGATAAACTATGATCCCGGGCATATAATTATGTTCACGTGACAAAGCAAACATTTGCTGATATGACTCTTCAGCCAATTTGTATTCTTGCCGGCTCGCATAATATCCACCCAGATCATTCAAGATGGCAACCCTGGTTTCAAATTCCGCGTATAATGGGTTTGTCGCCAGGCTATTGGCTTGAAACAAATACTTAATCCACTTTTCATTTTGTCCTAACTCTTTATATAACTCACCAATTTGCTGATAGTATAAGGCAATATTTGATGAATCTCCGCATTCACTCCGAATCATCAGAGCATTAATTTCTGTCTCCAGGGCCTTATCTGCTCGTCCGCTTTCAGAATAGCTGGCCCCAAGGTTCATTAGTACATCTGCAGCGGCTGAACTGTCTCCACTTTCAAGCAAAATTTGATAAGCATCCTGATAAAGTTCGATAACTTCTTCATGCCTCCCCTGCTCGCTGTAATTACTTGCTAAATAGTTGGTTATTATTCCAGCTGCACGTTTGTTTTTAGCCAAATTTGCATAATCCAGTGCCTCAGCCAGAAATATATTACTCCTCTCCGGATTATTTATCTGATCAAAATAAATTCCGAGCTTATAATATCCTCTGGATAATCCAAGAGTATCATTTTTCTCCCCAGCTTCTATGATTGATTCCCAAAGCGAGGTAGAGTCAGATTGTGACAAGACCGGAGTGAACCAGAGGCACATGATCAAACAGAGGCTTGAGAACAAGAACTTCATTTGCGAAATTTAGCCTGCAAAGGTAGGAAATGTTTGGGGAGAGGGGAAACGTGACGTGGTCGCTTCGCTCCGTGACGTGGTCGCTTCGCTCCGTGACGCAAACGTGACGCCCGAGTCCCGATTCTAATTTTCGTTTTTGATTGTTTGATTTTGTATTTTCATGCTGAACAAGAATACTATTCGACTATGGCAATAAATAATCAAGAATTGGCTCTGCTGTTTTTCAGGGCTTTGAACTCAAGAGATTTTTCAGAGGTTGACCCCTACCTGCATGATGAGGTGGCTCTCGATTTTCCGGGAGTTGGACGAATTGAAGGTTCCAGAAGGGTGCTCGTGTTTATTAAAACACTCCACAGGAAATACCCGGTTTTGGAATTTAATGTCTCTGAAGTTTTCTCAGATGGTGGTCAAATTTGTGCAATTTGGACCAACAAGGGTGAAAACCTTGCCGGAGAACCCTATTCCAACTCGGGTGTCACCATCTTTCATCACGATCAAGGAAAAATTACTTTTATCAGCGATTATTTGAAAGACACTTCTTTTATAAAATGAACCGAGCAATGAAAAAAGTATTAGCCTTTAACGGCTCCCCCAGAAGATCAGGCAATACCTCCTTATTGCTAGATCAATTTACTCAAGGCACAGAAGCCTCCGGTGTCAATACTGAGGTCATCTATGCAGACAACATAAACCTGGAAAACTGCCGGGGCTGCCTACGATGCAACATTCTGAAGCGTTGTTCTGTCAGGGGTGACGACTGGGAGAGTATCAGTCAGAAGATTCTGGATGCTGATGTTTTGGTTTTTGCCACTCCAATATACTTTCATCATGTAACAGCTCCTTTGAAAATGATCATTGATCGTTTCAGATCCTTTGTACATGTTCAGATCACTGAAACCAGTCTGATCCATACTCCCTGGGCTGAATGGAATAAGGATTTTGTTTTGATACTTCCCATGGGGTCCTCAGATGATATTGATGCACAGCCCGTTGTGGATCTTTTTAATTACATGTGTGCTATTCTTGGTCCGAAAAACCGTTTGCATGTGATAAAGGGGACAAGACTAGCTGTGGTTAAACATGTTAGCAAGGCGGAGGAGGAGCTGGAGGTATTGTATACTAAGTTGAGCCTGCCGGCTAAATTGGCAAAGACCGATTCTGTTAGAAATCAGGAATTGATGGTGAGGTGTTTTGAGCTGGGAAAGCTATTGTCGTGACGCTGAATCGTGACGCTGAATCGTGACGCTGAATCGTGACGCTGAATCGTGACGCCAATGCGTGACGCCTTTTTGTGACCTTGGTCTGACAGTATTTCAGGGGCAATTATAGTGAGTTAAGGTCTTGTGGTCTAAGTGCACCGAACCATTTAACTATCTTTTCTCCGATACCAGGTGCGTCTATATGGAAGATGTAAACACCACTGGCAATAGGTATACCATATTGGTTCTTGATATCCCACTCAAGGAATGTCTGATCGCTGTCTTTAGTAAAACGGCGAATCAAATTACCATTCAATGAATATATGGAAACCGTACATGTCATAGGAAGGTTAGTAACTTTAACCATGTTTGACAACTGGCTCAATTCGTAGGATGAATAACCATAATATGGATTAGGAACCACACGAATCAGATCCAGTGCAGCAACTGCTG
>JAYEFL010000009.1:0-6291 GCA_034658635.1 Bacteroidota bacterium
TCCTCATGATCATACCAATATTTACCTGTCAAAAATTCCTGTAGATTTGGGAATCACCAAGGTAAGAAAATCGACATAAGCAAACAATGCTTTTTAACAAGTATGATATTTGCCGAATTATGTGACACATTTATTCTGATAAAAAGATTTCCTGAAAAGTAGATTGAAGGTAGTCAATTTCTGTTTGTCTCAGAGCTTTAAACTCTTTCTCTCTGGCTCGTTTCGATAATTTCCCACTGCCCTGCCCCAGAAAACGTACAAGAAGGCTGACCAATTTATCGGGCATATCCAATTGGCTATCTATTTCCCGTTTAAACTCATCATACCTCTGCAGGTAATTGATCTCCTCCGGGATAATATTCCGGATTGTATCTTCAACACATTCATATAGAAATTCTGCCTGTTTGGTTCCATCATAATATCTGTAATAATCAATACTTTCACTCAGCACCTCAATATTATGATCAGGTGTCTCCTTCCAGTCAATATATTCTATTACCTGATGAGAATAAGATTCTAATATTTGGCGATAATCAAGAATATGATTCAGAATTGATGCAGAAACCGGGAAGATCATTCCTTTTTTGCTAAAACCCTTTATTGACAGTATATGATGGATAAGGTAGCGATGAATCCGGCCATTCCCATCCTGGAAAGGGTGAATAAAAACGAAACCAAAAGCCACTGAGCTAGCCGCTATAACAGCATCTATGTCAGCTTCTCCTAAAAGCTTGCTGGTTTGAAGAAGTCCTTCAATCAACTCATCAAGATCTTCCCAACGAGCTGATATATGATCAGGCAATGGTTCTCCGGTTTCCCGATTATGGTCGCCAACAAATCCCCCCTTTATTCTGAATCCCATTTCAACGAGCCGTATGTCTGCAATAACCATCTCCTGCAGTCTCATCAATTCCTGTCTATCAAGGCTTCTTACACCAGCCTGGCCAATCGCTTGACCCCAACGGTGCAATCGTTTATTAATGGCAGGTTCTCCTTCTATAGTGAAAGAGGCCTTTGAATCTTTCAAAAGGAGAAATGCAGATGTTCTCTGCACAATATCAGCATGGATATTTTTTAGGTAACGATTATTCTGCTCAGGCAAAGCAGCCCCAATAAATGCTTCCAGTTTATCTGTCTTAAAAATCAGCGGACAAAACCCTGGTGTTCCGGGTAAGTTATTGATAATCCGATGTCTGGATGAGCGGATACCAGAGATGGCATACTGAATTTTCTCATCTATCAGTGTGACATAATTCTTAAAGCCAAGATCTGGAAGACTCAACTTCCTTTTCATGAGCCATTCAAACAGAAACCATATTTTCCGACTGTATTGACCTGAAGGTTCAGTTTGAATAAGAGCAATCACCTCCTCATCCGACATCTGATTAAAAAGGAGCTTGAAAAACAGCAGATTAATCCCTTCATACTTCAGGGCAAAAACCAAGTGGTGATATAAACTATCTTCGGGCTCATATGATGAACCAAACACTTTCCAATTGGGTATCTGATATCCTCTGGCTTTCCTCCCAATAAGAGCCAGTGTGTTGGGCCATGGAAGTTTCAAATGCAAACCCTCGATTATAGCCCCATATCCAACCAGGATACCAGGCTCAGGTACGGCTCTGCTGTGAAAAACAGGTAATTTATGTGAAAATCGGGTAGTTTTCATGCTATTATGCAAAATTCAGGTATCCAAATATATGCAAAAAACAGGTAATTATTGCAATTATTAGGTATTTTTATTCCCATAATGTAAAATTTGGGTACAACCACAGAAACATTTGCTGCAAAAGGCCTTTTCAAATTGTTGGTCAATGAATTTGCTTTTTTTATTGCCCATCAAGCTCCCAATTGCCCTGGGAACAAATAAATAGGCCAGGTAAAGCTCAGACAAGCTATACTTACGTTTGTATTCTGAATATCTGGTGATTGAATTTTTAAAAGAGCTGGTTCCGGATGTAGAAAAAGTTGCCTTCATTTCTGACGATAGCCCAACGGCAAAAGGATTGTTGGAAGAGCTTGACAGGGTAAACCTTTCAGTTGAAGTAACCGAGGCTTTTGCAACAAACGATTTCGATTTGTGGAAGGCTAAAGTTGCTGAGCTACAAGACAAGGTGGATGCAATTGGAATTTTTGTATATAATACTCTGTTAGATGTTAATACAAATGAAAGTTTGATTCCGGCAGATGTTATGCAATGGACAACTGAAAATAATAACCTACCTGAGTTTTGTGCTTTTGATTTTGGTATTACAATACCAGAAAATACTGATTGGATAATAGTAGAATAGATATTACTTGCACCGGATTATCTACATTTCCTCTTGCATACAGAAGGTTAACATCCGGAAAGTACTGCTCTAGAATCTCCGGTATTAATTGTCTTCCTGGGCCAGGTTCTCTATCTTGTGACTATATGAGGGTTGGGAATTTATAATGAAATGAGATTGTGACCGAAGAAAAATATATTAATTTTCGATTATATCCGAAAATATGTATATTTGTTTATGATTCAAAGGTTCCTATTTGATAAAATCTGTGACTCAGATCAAGAAGGTAAAGCTATTGTAATTCTGGGTTCAAGGCAAGTTGGAAAAACAACTCTGTTGGGTGAATTATCTGCCAGATTTGGTGATTATTTAGTGTTGAATGGTGACGAGCCGGATATTCGTGAGCTATTACATCAGATAAATTCAGATCGTTTGAAAAGTATTTTTGCTGGAAAATCACTGATAATTATAGATGAGGCTCAAATGATTCCTGACATTGGCTTAACTCTAAAGTTGATTACAGATAGAATTGGTGGAATAAAACTCTATGTTTCTGGTTCTTCATCTCTGGAGTTGGCCAATTCAATAAATGAACCTTTAACGGGAAGAAAGTTTGAATTCAAAATGCATCCTATTTCCCTTGGGGAAATGATCAAACATCACGGTCTCATTAAAGAAAAGAGGTTGCTTCTGCATCGTATGATTTTTGGTTATTATCCAGAGGTTGTTTCCTCCTTCGGGAAGGAAATTATTTTACTGAAAGAATTGGTTACCAGTTACTTATATAGAGACATATTATCTTTTGGTCTGATCAAGAAACCTGTTGTGCTTGATAAGTTATTACGAGCTTTAGCCTTACAGGTAGGAAGTGAGGTTTCTTATAATGAATTGAGTAGAACTTTAGGTGTTGATAAAGAAACAGTCGAAAAATACATTGATCTTCTTGAGAAAGCGTTTATTATCTACCGTTTGCATGCGCTTAGTAGAAATGTCAGGAATGAGATTAAAAAGGGGAAAAAGATATATTTCTGGGATAATGGGATTAGAAATGCTCTAATTGGGAACTTTTTACCATGGGAAAACAGAACTGATCAAGGAGCCCTTTGGGAAAACTTTATTGTTGGGGAAAGAATGAAACATAATAGTTATTCTGACCATTATGGACATTTTTATTTCTGGAGATCGAGCCAGCAACAGGAGATTGATTTTATTGAAGAAAAAGACGGGACTTTCATTGCCTTTGAATTCAAAGTTAATTCACGAAAAGTGGCTAAACTCCCAACTACTTTTTCTAAAGCTTATCCTGTTTCATCCTATAAAATAATTTCCCCTGATAATGTTGAAGAGATTCTTTATAATGCATGAACATAGTGCTAGACTAGAGTGTGGGTTTAATACCCTATTGCAATCTTTATTCAGGGCTTCATTTGTAAGACAAATAGTTCTATATTTATATGCGGCAATTCCGTTTATGCAGCCAATGAGCTATTCTGTTGACTATAGAAGCAATAAAGAAGGCACCATTTTGATTCGCACTTTCTCGGGCGTTGTCAAAATGGCTGATGTAATATCTTCATGGGATTATGTCCTGAGCAAACACAACAAGAGCAATGAAAGTATTACTGATATACCCAGAATATCCTGATACATACTTTAGCTTTAAGCATGCTTTGCGTTTTATTTCAAAGAAAGCATCAGTGCCACCTCTCGGTTTAATAACGGTATCGGCAATGCTTCCATCATCCTGGCAGAAAAGACTGGTTGACCTGAATGTCTCTCCCCTCCTGTCAAGTGATATTGAATGGGCTGATTACGTTTTTATCAGCGCCATGTATATTCAGAAGGAATCGGTAAGTGAGATAATTGAGAAATGTACAAAGCATGAAGTGACAATTATTGCTGGCGGTCCGCTTTTTACACATGAATATGGCAGCTATCCTCAGATTGATCATTTCATTTTAAATGAGGCAGAAATTACTTTACACACCTTTCTTAAAGATATGGAGAATGGAAAGGCTCTCAAAAAAATATACAAGACCGCTGGTTTTCCTGACATATCACTGTCCCCTGTTCCCGATTACCATTTATTATCCAGAAAAGATTATGCCTCAGTGAATATTCAGATCTCGCGTGGATGTCCGTTTTCATGCGATTTTTGTGAAATCCCTTCACTTCTTGGTCACAAAGTAAGGCTGAAAGAGACCTTCCAGATTATCAAAGAACTGGATACTCTTTATCACCTGAATTGGCGTGGATCTGTATCGATTGTTGATGATAATTTTATCGGGAGGAAAAAGCACAAATACCCATTTATCTTCAATGTGCAAACCACATTGGATATCGCTGATGATGATGAACTGATATCTCTAATGGTTCAGGCCGGAATAAATACCACGTTTATTGGCATTGAAACCCCTTCAGAACAATCTATCGACGAATGCAATAAGGTTCAGAACAAGAACCGGGATATGCTTCAATGCGTTAAAAAGATTCAGAAAGCCGGACTACAAGTATCAGGCGGATTTATTTTAGGATTTGACAGTGATACTCCTGCCGTTTTTCAACAACAAATTGATTTTATTCAGCAAAGTGGAATTGTTTGGGCCATGGTTGGATTACTTAATGCCCCAAAAAACACGAGACTCTACGAACGCCTTGAAGCAGAAAACAGGCTAACCGTAGAGGCAACCGGGAGCAACACCGATTACACCATGAACTTTATTCCTAAAATGGATTCTCAGGAGCTTATGAAAGGATATAAAACAATCATTCACAGCATCTACTCAGCAAAACCATATTATAAAAGGATTCGTCAATTCTTAATCAATTACAAACCGGCAAATAAAGGACAAACCAGAATTGAATGGTACTATCTTTCCGCCTTCTTTAAGTCTGTATTCACCATAGGAATCATGACCAAAGGACGACGAGAATATTGGAAGTTTTTCGCATGGACTTTACTCAATCGCCCGCGTTTATTCCTGGATGCCAGCATGTTCACAATCTGCGGGTATCATTTCAGGAAAGTTTACAGAATTACGTAATTAACTACGTATTTAATTATGTAATTTATTCAATCAACAATTTACAACAGGCTTGAAATCATGGGTGGAAAACGCAACTACAACCACCAGAACACTATTGGATAACTAAATAATTATACCTAAATTAGCCATGGATAACTAAAACAAGCATGGAGCGATACATTTCTTCTAAACTGAAAAACTGGATATTGGAACCCAGACGAAAGCCCTTGTTATTGCGGGGTGCACGGCAAGTTGGAAAAACGTGGCTGGTTGAAATGCTGGCCAAACAAGAGTTTGAGTATTTTGTCAAGGTTGATTTTGAAGAAAGCCCAAATCTATCTTCTTTATTTTATGGAGAACTGAATCCGCAAAAAATTTGCGCAGAGCTAGAGTTGCGGACAGGCATAAATATAATTGATGGGAAAACTTTGCTCTTTTTTGATGAGATTCAAGTATGTCCACGAGCCATTATGGCACTGCGTTATTTTTACGAGCAAAGGCCTGGTTTACATGTGGTAGCAGCTGGTTCTCTTTTAGAATTCGTATTTAGTGAGATTTCATTCCCTGTTGGACGAATTCAATCCTTAGAAGTTCATCCCTTAAACTTTTCTGAATTTCTATTGGCACTAAACTATAGTAAAGCAGCCAATATCTGTAACGAACGTATTATTGAGGTATCAGAGTCCACACATGAATTTCTATTAGAGCAACTAAGAACCTTTTGGCTGGTTGGAGGAATGCCAGAATGTGTAAAGGAATATGTAAATTCCAATTCAATAAAATTGGCGACTGAAGTACAAGATGAGATATGTAACACCTACAGGTGGGATTTTAATAAATACAAACCAAAAACTGATATCTATTGCCTTAATAGTGTCTATTCAAGTATCGCAGCGAGTGTTGGCCAACAGATTAAATATACGGGTCTCGCAAAAGATTTCACTATCCCAACTATAAAAAAAGCATATCAAAGTTTGTCCCTGGCCCGTATTGCT
>JAYEFL010000010.1:0-22024 GCA_034658635.1 Bacteroidota bacterium
TGATCACGAAATCTATTATACACTAGACGGATCTGAACCGGATAAAGGCTCTCTGAAGTACTCAGCACCTGTAAAAGTTTCTGAATCAATACAGATCAGAGCGATTGCTTATGACGCCAGAGGGGCCGCTAGTTTCATACGGACAGGCAACTACACGAAAGCTACGTTTTCAATTACCTACAAATATCCTCCAAGTCCAAAATACAAAGGAAATTCTCAGATTGTTCTGATGGACGGATTAAGCGGATCGTCTGATTTTAGCTCAGGTGATTGGCTGGGATGGGAAGGCGATGATATGGTAACCACAATTGATTTTGGCGAGGTAAAAGAATTCAGACGTGTTACTGCAAATTTTGTGAATGCTGTGGGCAGTTGGATTTTTCTCCCCCGTGGAATGAAAGTTGAATATTCAATGGACGGCAAACGGTTTAAGAAAATGGGAGAATCAACAAACCCAATTCCATGGGATGAAGCTCCTGAAACAAGCAGAAAAGCATTTACAGTGTCTGGATTCACCAAAGCAAAGTACATCAGAGTAACAGGATTCAGCATGAAAACCTGCCCGGCCGGACATGCAGGCGAAGGTGGAAAAGCCTGGTTATTTTGCGACGAAATTACGGTTGAATAGTAGGGGTTGAAGATTTTCAACCCGCATGATCAAGCAAGATTTTCAACCCCTACGGGTCGTATGATCACGAAATGCGTGCAATTGTTTGTCATTCAATGACCACCCTGTGAAAATGGAAATCCCGTTTCCGCCGGCATCGCGCACACGATGGTAGGTATCGACCAACAATTGTGGGTCAAAATCCCCACCAATCAGCATCCCTGCATAAATAGGGGTTTCAGGCCCCAATTCTTCCCGGGCTTCTCCAATGCCTCTAGCAATCCAGTGAGTATCTTCGAGATAGGCATTGTGATATAGCATGGGCTGATAAGCATCCAGATTAAAGCGGGCCCAATCCTGACGAACCATTCGGCGAGACATTGCAGGTGTGGGGAAGACAGCACCGGTAATAACCGAACCCAACTGATGAATGCCATCAACAATTCCATGAACCAACTCTACTACCTGGTCTAACCTGAACTGGTGCCATGCTTCATCTTTAGAAGGGTCATCAAGACTCAGCGGATCATATCCATGTGCTTTCTCAAACTTAGACCGGCAGGTATCGCAGTAACAGTAGTCAAACTCTGGCATTTCGTGATCCTGTACCAGATTATATTTTGGCTGGAGACCAATGGGGAGAAATATGTCGCAGTATCTGACATAATCCAAATGCACACCCGACATCCCGGGTAGTTGCGCAATTGCCACATAATCATCGCGGAGAAGCGTTCTTACTTCTGTGTTAGACGGACAAAGCCATTTGTAATAGCCAACGTAGGGAGGTTTATCCAGTACCGATTCACCATTCCGATTCACGGCGTACCAATCAGGGTGCTCTGTCCCATATTGCCCGCGGTTGACCGTCCATCTCCAGGCATGTAATTGAACATCAAAATTCTTGCAAAGCGGGGCAAATTCCTGATAAAAATTATCGCTGGCGTTGCAAGCAATTCCGTTAAAACCGGCTCTTGATAATCGTTCAAGCAGAATCTTCCAGCGGTCAGTTGAAACACGACTGGATCCATTTAACCAGACCCAATTATTGGGGAGATCAGGTGTTACTTGTGTACTGCCCATAACCGAGGGCAAAACACTCATCCCAGCCATAGCAATGCTCGATGTTTTTAAAAATATTCTTCTCTTCATTTACCAATTGTATCTCATTATTAGAATTAATCCGGGCTTTTATTTTTGGCACGAATATCAATAGCGCGATGATTACAGCAACGATAGCTGCAACTAATACTGCTGCTGCGGCCAGATCCTTGGCTTCCTTAGCAAGCTTATTTTGATTTGGAGAGGCCAGGTCAACAAGGCGCTCAATAGATGTATTTATTGCTTCAGTGGTGAACACAAGCCCAATGGCGAAAGTCACCAGAATCCATTCAACAGAATTGAGCTTGAAAAAGAATCCTGCTGCAACAACAATAATCACCGCTACCGCATGAATCCAACTATTATGCTCTTTTTTGAATAAGTGGATCAGTCCGTCAAAAGCATGCTTGAAGCTTTTGATTCGGGATTTTATTTTGAAAGGATTTGTAGTCATTCCTTACGACTTAAGTAGCTCTTTCTCAATTTGTTCAAGTGTCTTCTTTCGGGTTTCAGGAAGCTTCTTGAGGATGAAGAGGAATCCTAATACGCAAATTACTCCGTACAGCCAGAATGTTCCGCTGGCACCCAAACCTGAATTTAGCAACGGAAATGTGTAAGTTAAAATAAAACATGCAGACCAGAGAGCCAGAGTACCTATTGCCATTGCAGCTCCACGAATGCGATTTGGGAAAATCTCGGATAAAACAACCCATACTACCGGAGCAAGGGTCATGGAATAGGCAGCAATGGCCGTAACAACCAGTATTAGAAGTGGTAGTCCTTTGACTTCAAAAAAGAACATGGTTCCCATTACTGCATAAATTACAGCAAGGCTTCCGGCTCCAAGCAGAAGTAGCGGACGACGGCCAAGTTTGTCAACTGTGTAAAGGGCGATCAGGCAGAAAACAAGGTTAACTGAACCGGTGATAACAATGTTGAACATGATATCATCAACAGCATATCCGGCAGCTGAAAAAATCTCTTCTGCATAATTAAAAATCACATTTATACCACACCATTGTTGGAAAACAGCCAGAACAATACCGATTAAAAGAATCTTTTTCATCCCTGGTGCAAATAGTGCTTTGAAATCGACTTTCCGGGAATCGCTTTGCAGGCTTTCCTGGATATCAGTCAGGGCCTTTGTGGCAAATGATTTATTTCCAATTTTCAGTAAAACTGATTCTGCCTTCTCATTATACCCTCGTTTAGCCAACCAGCGAGGACTTTCAGGAATAAGAAACATCAGGAGGAAAAATAAGGATGCCGGGATAATTTCTGCCCAGAACATCCATCTCCATCCCTGTTGTCCATTCCATGAATTCAGAATGTCAAGATCAGTGGCTCCAGTCGGAACTTCTCTGGCAATTAGTAAATTTGCTACCTGAGCTGCCAGTATACCAATGACTATTGTTAATTGGTTAATCGATACAAATTTCCCCCTAACCTGTTCAGGAGCGATTTCAGCAATATACATAGGTGAAAGGGTAGAGGCTAATCCGATAGCAATCCCCCCAAGAAGACGGTACAGAATAAAGATTGTCATAGATCCTGCTGCTCCTGTTCCCAATGCCGAAACAATAAACACAGCACCAGAAAGAATCAGCAAGCGTTTTCGACCAAAGCGATCGCTCAGACTCCCTGCAATAATTGCCCCAGCCATACATCCAATCAGGGCCGAGCTCATAGCCCATCCCTGTAGGGCAGGGGAATTCGAAATTTCAAAAAATCGCTCGTAAAAAGGTTTTGCTCCGCCAATCACCACCCAGTCGTATCCAAATAAGAGTCCTCCCATTGCAGATACCACAGAAATGCCCAGCAAAAAGCCAGTTTTATAGTTTTTCATGAATTAGGAATAATTCGGGAAATTAGGAAAACAAAGTTTTGTGACCAAACTATTTTGTTAGTATTAGCAAACAATAACAGCATGTTAAAGATGGTATTCTGAATTGAAAACTGTATTTTTAATTTGATAAAAACTAACCCTTCAATCAAGATCTAATAGATGAGTTAACAGCGATCTTCCATAATCATTTGAAATAATTTTCAAGTAAATGACAAACTCAGAATTACTACTATACCAAACCAAAGATGGGCAAACGAAAATTGATGTCAGATTGGAAGAAGAGACTGTTTGGCTTACCATGGATCAGATGAGTCAATTGTTTCAAAAGTCGCGTTCTACAATTAATGAACACATTATTAATATTTTCAAGGAAGGAGAGCTACAAGAAGAACCTTCAATGAGAAAAATCGGAATTTCCGATTTTTCTACTAAGCCGACCAACTACTACAACCTAGATGTAATTATCTCAGTCGGTTATCGTGTAAAAAGCCACCAGGGTACAAAATTCCGCCAATGGGCTACTACTCGCTTAAAGGAATACATCGTGAAAGGTTTTACCATGAACGATGATTTACTGAAACAAGCCGGTGGAGGTGATTACTTTGATGAATTACTGGCTCGGATTCGAGATATCCGATCATCTGAAAAGGTGTTTTGGCGAAAAGTACTTGATATTTATGCAACCAGTATCGATTACAATCCTTCGATGGAAATGTCAGTTATGTTTTTCAAAACCATTCAAAATAAAATACATTGGGCTGCCCATGGACACACAGCAGCAGAAATTATTTATCAACGCGTGGATTCAGGAAAAACTAATCTTGGACTCAATACTTCTTTCAGTGTACGAGATCTTTGGCGACAAAAAGATCTGGGTGAATTTGATGATTTTATAGAATTGGAAGTACCCTGGCACGGAGTTCAAATCATAAAAATTTCTGCCCTCAAATAATAACCTGAATACTATGAAACAGATTGCTTATTTAACTCTATTTATTCTGTTGGTCCTTTCATCTTGCGGACAACCTGAAATTATGACGCCAAATTCATCACATAATTTAGTTTATAATAACCTGGCAAGCACCTGGGATGAGGCTATTCCTCTTGGTAATGGTGAACTTGGTGCACTGATCTGGAACCGTGATGGAAATCTGCGCTTCAGTCTTGATCGTGTGGATTTATGGGATCAGCGATCGATCTCCTGGCTCGAAAAGGAGGAGTTCAAATTTGATTGGGTTTACCAGAAGTGGCAGGAAGACGATTATGGAATCGTTCAGGAATTTTTCGATAAAGGAGCATATTCAAATAGCATTGCTCCTTCAAAAATTCCCGGGGCTGCTTTGGAATTTGTCTTTGAAGGTGCCGACGAAGTGATTAGCGCAGAACTGGATGTGCAAACAGCAACTGCTATCGTTAATTGGAGCAACGGACTTAATCTGGAAACTTTTGTGCAGGCCGATAAAGCAACAGGCTGGTTCATAATGAAGAATGTACCGGAGGATCTTAAGCTTGATTTGATTCCTCCCCGCTATGAAAGTGACACTGATTCTGGTAATGTTGATGAGGTAACCGGACAGGATCTCAGACGATTAGGATACAAGCAAGGGGAAGTGCTGGCTGGCGAAAATTCTCTCAAATATCACCAGGAGGGTTATGGAGGATTTTATTATGATGTAGTGGTGAAATGGGAAAGAAAGGGGATTGAGCTAGTGGGTAATTGGTCACTTTCATCGTCGATTTCAGACGAGAATAATAATCCTGATGCAGACCAATTAACTGCTGAGCTTGCTTATCAAAATGCCCTCAGATCGCATCTAAGATGGTGGGAAAACTTCTGGTCAAAATCAGGTATTAGTATTCCTGATCCCGTGCTGGAGAAGCAGTGGTATCTCGAGCAATATAAATTTGGATCAGCAGCCCGGGCTCATACTCCTCCAATTTCTTTGCAGGCAGTATGGACGGCAGATAACGGTAAAATGCCCCCATGGAAAGGAGATTTTCATCACGATTTAAATACACAGCTAAGCTATTGGCCTGCTTATAGTGCAAATCATCTTGATCTGGAAGTCGGATTTATGAATTGGCTATGGGATATCAAACCTGTTGCCGAGGCTTATACCAGAGATTATTTCGGCACAAATGGGATCAATGTTCCTGGTGTGACTACTCTTTCCGGAGAGCCGATGGGTGGATGGATTCAGTATTCGTGTGGTCCCACCGTAAGTGCTTGGCTGGGGCAGCATTTCTACCTTCACTGGAGATATTCTATGGATAGAGAGTTTCTTAAAGACAGAGCTTATCCCTGGATCTCCGAAGTAGCAATTTTTCTCGATGAATTTTCAGTCAGACGCGATGATGGCCTCAGGAAGCTTCCACTTAGCTCCTCTCCTGAAATACATAATAATAGCAGATCAGCCTGGTTCTCTGAAACTACCAACTTCGATCTTTCGCTTATTCTTTTCACTTTTGAGAAAGCGGCCGAGCTTGCTAATGAGCTTGGTCTTTCTGATGAGGCTGCAAAATGGGAAGACATTCTGGCTGAGTGGCCACAGTTGAGCATTGATTCCACAGGCCTGAGGTTCGCCCCTTCTGAGGCATATACCGAGAGTCACCGGCATTTTTCACATCTGATGGCCTGGCATCCTTTAGGCTTAATTGATGCAGTCAATGGTGCTCAGGATCAGGCTATTATAAGCAATACGCTCAGTACCTTAGAGGAATATGGTCCAGATTGGTGGACAGGGTATTCCTATTCCTGGCAGGGAAATCTCTATGCACGTGCCTTTGATGGAGAAAAAGCTGCCATGGCTCTCAGGGATTTTGTAGAGTGTTTTTGCTTGCCCAACACCTTTCATGTAAACGGAGACCAGTCGAAATCCGGGAAATCAAAATTCCTGTACAGGCCTTTTACATTGGAAGGAAATTTTGCTTTTGCAGCAGGCGTGCAGGAAATGCTGATTCAATCGCACTCGGGTATTGTAAGGATTTTTCCAGCAATTCCCGCAGATTGGCAAACTGTTTCATTCAGCCAATTGCGAACAGAAGGTGGGTTTCTGATAAGCTCTCAAATGCTTAATGGAGAGCCTGATTTTATTGAGGTGGAGGCAACTGCAGATGGTGAGATTAAGTTAGCATGTGGAGCAAAAGGACAAGCAATTACAAGAACACTTAAAAAAGGCGAGCTTATTCGTCTTTATTCAAAGGATGTTAATTGATCCGGAATGGAAAAATAGAAGTGTGAGCCTTTGCCATAGGTGGATGTGAAACCAATCCGACCACCGAGCAATTGAACCAGGGCTTTACAAATAGATAAACCGAGTCCGCTTCCTCCAAAGGGCCGGTTGTCTCCTTCTTCAGCCTGTCTGAAGCGGTCAAATATCTGTTGCCCTGCCTCTTTTGGAATTCCGGAGCCTGAATCTTTCACGTAAAATTCTATGTGATCAAAGGAATTCCTGTAGCAGCCAATTTCGATACTTCCTTGCCGGGTGAATTTAACTGCATTGGAAATTAGATTGAATAGTACCTGCTGCAAGCGGTTTTTATCTGATTGTATACTGGCTCCCACAGGCAGGTCGTACTTAAGGCTAACTGTAATTGGCTTATGTTCAACAAGAATTTTGGCAGTATCTTCGAGATACCGTAGCATTGGAAAAGGATCAAAGCTATGCGGGAATATTCCTAATCGTCCGGCTTCAATCCTTGAAATATCAAGAATATCGTTAATTACATGCAGAAGCTGTTCACTGTTCGCATGAATGATATCTATATAACGGAATTTCTCATTATCCTTCAGATCGGTGTCTCTGAGAAGTTCTGTAAATCCGACGATCCCATTCATGGGTGTTCTTATCTCATGTGACATGTTGGCCAGGAAGGTGGTTTTCAGACGGTCACTTTCTTCAGCTTTTATTTTTGCATGGAGGATGTGATCTTCATATTCTTTTTGTCTGGTTATATCAGTAAAGAAGGCAGTTATCTTGTTTGATTCAGTGGTGGAAGTAACAACCCGCAGAATTCGTTTATTGAAAGTTAAGATATAGGGCGGTATTTCTTTTCCCGCCAATCGATTCATGATCAGGGGTAAGATCTTGTTGAAGTTTGCAGGCTTTAGTAACTTTCTTGCAAGGCTGATAGCCTTAAAGTTGATAATGTCATTATTGTTGATGCCTGTCATTTCGGCAAAGGCTTTGTTGGCGTCAAGGATTATTCCGGATTTATCGACAAAAAGAATTCCGATATCCACAACCTTCATGATTTCCTTCAGGCTTTGCTCGCGTTCGGCAAGCATTCTGTTGGCTTCATGTTCCTTTGTAATATCAGTGATGAATCCTTCAAGGAATTCAAGCTCTCCGGATAACTCATTATAGATTCCATTACCACGTTCCTTAACCCATTTGACTTTCCCAGTTTTTGTCAGAATGCGGTAAGCCATTTCAAAGTGCTTCTTGTTTTTCACTCCCACCATTACTGCACTCCATACAAGGTCGCGGTCTTCTTTCAGGATGAGATTTTCGTATGATTCTTTTTTATTATCAAGAAGTTCTTCTGGCCTCCATCCGGTAAGGGGAAAGCAGCCCTGACTAAGGTATTGCATGGTGTAATTGCGATCGAAATTGCACCGATATGCCAGACCAGGAAGATTCTCGAGTAAGTTTTCTAACATTCTCGTAGCGTCTTTCTCAGTCTGGATTGGGTTTTCCATTTTTAACTCTTTTATTTGTTTAGCCATCGAAACTGGCTACTTCTCAACTTTTGTTATCTTGAATTCAGCAGTTCGTGACTCTTCTCCATTTTCCCAGAAGGCAATAGTTTTAAGTGTGGTGGATTCGGTTATTTGCACAGGAATTGCATACAACCTACATCTGCGATCTGGTTCAGATCCATCAGTAGTAAAGTGAATCTGTGCACTTGGTTTCTGACAGCTTAACTCAATAGTGTATCTGTCAATGAACTCAGTAATTGGGTTCGCCAACCCAGGGGGGGTATAACCAAAATGAGCTTTTCTAATATTCTCTATACCCATTTTATCAACTTTTCGGTCGTAAGTCATCAATCCGTTAGTTTCAATCTCAACATCAGTAGTTTGTGTGTAAACGACAGCACTTAGCCCGGGATCTTCAACCAGCTTAGCTACTTCACTATAGAAGGCTTCATATTTGCTTAACAGCGAAAGGGCTCCCTCCATATTTTCATACCCCCAATTCTGATCTTGTTTCCAGGTATGATCCTGAACTGGTAATCCCAAGCCTCCAAATTCTCCTAAAACAATTGCCCGGTTTTCTTCTGCTGGCGGAGCAATTGGATTGGGATAATGATGAATATCCAGGATATCTCCAACTCCCATATCAGTCCATCCGGATGCATTAATGATCAGACGGGTAGGATCAAGTTCAGCAACATAGTCCACAATCCTTTCCGTGTCATACTGTCCCCAGCCTTCATTAAAGGGTACCCAAATAACTATTGAGGGGTGGTTATCAAGAGAGTAAATTAATTCTTGAAGTTCTTCTTCAAACTGAAGAGTGCCTTCTTCCTGGGTTTTTATATCCTTGGTATTAACACCGAAATGTGCATTTGGCATATCCTGCCAAACCAAAAGTCCAATTTTGTCGGTCCAGTAATAAAATCTTCGATTTTCAACTTTAACATGCTTTCTGAGCATATTAAAACCCATTTCTTTGAGAACCTTCAGATCATAGATCATTGCTTCTTCAGTGGGAGGAGTATACAAGCCATCCGGCCAGAAGCCCTGATCGAGTGGCCCATTTTGAAAAACAAATTCATTGTTTAGCAATATTCTGATTATTCCTTTCTCATCTTTACCAAGACTGATTTTCCGCATTCCGAAATACCCATCAATCTGGTCGATAGTTCGTTTTTTGCGTTCAAGGTTGATTTCCAGATCATATAAAAATGGATGATCTGGTGTCCAGAGTTCAGGCTCTGGGATATCTATCACCACTTTCTGATTGACATCCCATTTTTGGCTGGCCAGAATATTCCCATCAGAACGGATTATGACTTCTAGCAGATCCTCGTCTTGAATACCCACTATCTCAGTATTTATTTCAATTGTTCCCTGGTCAATATTGGTAATGACTTTGTAGTCTGTGATATAGCTTTCTGCTACGGTTTCGAGCCAAACTGTTTGCCAGATTCCTGAACTTGGGGTATACCAGATGCCGTGAGGGTTGGAGTTTTGTTTACCAACAGCTTGTTTTCCCTCCGTTGATGGATCCCAAACAGATAACCATAGCTTTTGGTTTTTTGAACGAGTGACAAAATCGGTGATATCAAAACTGAAATGGGAGTACCCTCCTTTGTGTTCTCCTATCATCTGGTCATCAATCCAGATAGTAGCATGCCAGTCAACTGCCTCAAAATGCAGGATGAGATGCTCCGATTTTTTTAATTTCGATGTGTTTAGTTCTCTTTTATACCAAATTAGGTCATCTTTACTGACCCTTTGCATAACTCCTGATAAGGCAGACTCTATTGGATAAGGCACCAGGATCCTGCCATCCATTTCAATTGGTCTCTCCGAATCAGCATTAGTAATGGCATATTCCCATAAGCCATTCAAATTAACCCAATTGTCCCTTTCGAGGTAGGGGCGGGGATACAGATCCCAGGGGTTTTCAGTATTCACATCAGATGCCCATATTGACATGATGCTCGCTTGCTTCATGTGCCAATCAAATTCGGTATCTGAAACATTGCATGATAGTATCAGACAGCTCAGGCCTGTTATTAGAATTAGGAATCTTAGTTTTTTCATAGCGAAGTTTAATTTAGCCTGGTTTAGTCAATAAATTTAATAGTTTTATTCTGTTTTTTATGTCATACATATTTCTTATTTTTGTTTTTAATGGATCGAAGCTCAAAATCTGTAAGCCTGGTTGATCAGGCTGTCCTGAAACTCAGAGAATATATTCTGAGTAAAGGTTACCAACCAGGGGATGTTTTGCCTGGCGAAATTGAACTGGCTGAACACCTGGGTGTTTCGCGAACTATCATACGGGAAGCTCTAAGTCGTTTCAGGCTGTTTGGTATAGTAGACGCAAGAAGACGCCGCGGAATGGTTCTTCAGTCTCCGGATTTTCTGAAAGGTATGGAAATGGCTTTAGTTTCTGCCTGGCTGGGTACAGGAACTCTCAGGGAACTGTTTGAGTTCAGGCTGATGCTGGAGATCGGATTGGCAGATCTGCTCTTTGTGAAAAAATCTGATAAGCTGATTAAAAAGCTTGCAAGAATAATTGAAAAAGAGATGCAGGCCTCTTCTGAAACAGAAAGGATGAAAGCAGACGCGGAATTCCATTCAGCTTTGTATGCAGCAACCGGGAATCAAACCCTGATTCGTTTTCAGGATATTTTATATCCACTTTTCAGACAATATGCTTCAGAAAAAGTCAAAGCATATCCCGATCCCATTATCGACCATGCACGTTTATTGCAGGAGCTTGAAACTGGAAGTACAGCCAGCTTCAGGTTGGCAATGAGGCATCACCTTGAGCCTCATTTTCAGGTGCAGGCTGATGAAGTTGAAGAAAATTCATGACATCTTCAGATCGTATCAAAGCAGTACTTTTGCATAAGGAGCCAGATCGGGTTCCTATCCAAATAAATATATTATGAGACAAATTTCTGCAGTATTACTGGTTTTGTTTAGCCTGTCTGGGTTTTCTCAGCATGGTGTTGATGAGATTGGGCCTGATTATCAGGAGTATATAGTAAATGGACAGCCTGTTGCTATTCACCTTTCTGATTTCACTGATTTTGTGACTGGTTCGCAAACGGTTATTTCAAATAGTTCAACTGGTGATGTTTTAGCGAATTCGATTCCGGGCTCCGGAGCTTTTTATATCAAAGCACGGATCAGGATTACCAACATGGGTGGCACTGCAGCATCATTTCAGCTAGGGAAAAATTATTTTGGCTTCGATGGCCGGCAAAATGATATTTATCTGAACGGACCAATCTTTGGGAAAGAAGTAATCTCTCTTAAACCAAACAAGGATTTATTGCAGAGTGGTGAATGGTTTACTTTTGAAATTATGCGTGAGGATTCTCTGGTTTCCTTTATGATCAATAATGTGAATGTTCATCAGGTTATTTTTAACGGTGAATTTACCGGAAAAATGGGTCTTCATCCCTTGAGGGCAATCATGGAGATTAGTGAGTTTAGTGCGCGTGGATCCTTGGTCCCGGTTTCTTTAATGCCTCCCGGATTCACTATCCCTATTATTGACATAGCGCATGAAACCAATCGCCATGTGATAATTGGGAAGGAAAAGGATCAGTATCTGGGGCATCCAACAACGGTGCTGCTTGAAGACGGTAAGACTATGTATATCGTTTATCCTGAGGGACACGGACGGGGTTCAATTATTATGAAAAAGAGTTTGGATCGGGGAAAAACCTGGAGCAAAAGGCTGGAGGTGCCTGAATCATGGGCAAGTAGTAAGGAGGTTCCTACCCTTTATCCGACAGTTGATAAAGATGGAAAAAAACGTATTATAATGTTCAGTGGCCTGAACCCGATTCGTCTGGCAGTATCAGAGAATAACGGGAAATCATGGTCAGAGCTTAAGCCCATCTTTAATTTCGGAGGAATTGTTGCTATGGGTGATATGATCCGCTTGAAAAATGGTGATTATATGGCCTTTTTTCATGATGACGGTCGGTTCATTACAGGTGACATGAAACGACAACCACGATTTTACGTGTATTCTACTACCAGTAAAGATGGTGGCCTCACCTGGGGCAATCCTCAGATCGTTACTACTGAAAAGTACATGAAACTATGTGAACCCGGTGTCATTCGTTCACCAGATGGAAATCAGATCGCCATGTTGTTGAGAGAGAATGGGCGTAAATACAATTCGGCAATAGTTTTTTCTGACGATGAAGGACATACATGGAGTGACCCTGTGGAATTGCCATCCAGTCTTACCGGCGACAGGCATCAATGCCTGTATGCTAATGATGGACGCCTGGTAATTACTTTCAGAGATCATGCCTATCAGTCTCCCATGCAGGGTGATTTTGTTGCCTGGGTAGGGACTTATGAAGATCTGGTTAATAAAACCGAAGGGCAATATAGAATTCGCCTGCTCGATAATAAGAGTCGCTGGGATTGTGGATATCCTGCATTTGAAATTTTTCCGGACGGATCCTTTTTTGCTGCTACTTATGGAAAATGGGAGACAGATCATCCAAATTACGTCATGGGTACTCGTTTTTCTCTCGGGGAGATAGATCAGAAGGCTAAAGAAATACCTCAGTATACAGATGTTTTCATTGAAGGAGAAGAAGGTTATCATACTTATCGGATACCGGCATTGTGGAAAAGTTCAAAAGGTAGTATCCTGGCGTTTGCAGAGGGGAGAGAGTCAAAAAGCGACCATGCAGCAAACGATATTGTACTAAAAAGAAGTCTTGATGGTGGAGCATCCTGGGGCAGTCTGCAAGTGGTAGCTGAACAGGGTGACGACTGTTTAAATAATCCATTGATCGTTGAGGATCAAAGAAATAACCGACTTATTCTGATGTGGCAAAAATTCCCTGAAGGATACCATGAACGACAAGTAGGAACAGGTTATGATTCTGATACAATATGCCGAGGTTACATGCAATATAGTGAAGATGACGGGATTACATGGACGAGTCCGCGTGAGATCACCCCTATGGTTAAAAGACCTACCTGGGTTACAAGCGTTGCTGGTGGTCCGGGTAACGGCATTCAAATAACAAAAGGCCCTTACAAAAACAGATTGGTGATGCCATTTAATCAGGGCCCATCACCCAAGTGGAAAGTTTATGCTGTTTATTCTGACGATGGAGGAGATACGTGGGAATACGGGGATGTAGCTTTTGAACTTGATGGTGGCAATGGTAATGAAGTACAAATGGTAGAATTAGCAGATGGAAGTATTATGTTGAACTCCAGGAGTGCCAATGGGAAGAAGCTCAGAAAGACCGCTATTAGCAAAGATGGAGGAGCTAACTGGACTGGCTTAAAAGATGAAGAACAGTTGATAGAGCCACAATGTATGGGATCGATTATTAGTTTGGCCTCTGAAAACCTGGTAAAATCAGCACTAATCTTTAGTAATCCATATACTCAGACCGACAGAAGATTTGGCACCTTACAGGTTTCACTGGATGACGGACAAACATGGATTATTAATAAATGTGTTTATAATGGAAGCTATGCCTATTCCTCTCTGGCAAATATGGGAAATGAACAAATTGGACTATTATTCGAGCGAGACAATTACTCAGCAATATCATTCCTGAAAACCGAACTAAAATGGCTGACTAGAAAGAATTAAAACGCCTCAGTTTTTTACACTCATCTGCGCATATCATTTGCATTCTTGGAATATGAAAGGGGCCCTTCCAAAGGTTTCCTTTTGAAGGAGAAGATATTCTTCCATCACGATGCAAATACCCATACCATTCACCATACTCAGGATCTGGAAAATGCTTGTATGTCCAATCATGAATTTGTTGGTGCATATCGGCATATTTTTTATCTCCGGATAGGCGATATGCCATCAGGGTTGCAATTATAGCTTCATTTTGCGGCCACCAGAATTTCATATCGTGCCAATACTCCTGAGGAGGATATCCCTTCACATCTTTGAAGTAGGTAATTCCACCATATTCCTCATCCCATCCCCATTTCCACATCCAGTCGAGAACAGTTAGACCCAGTTTCAGGATTTCCGGGTCGTTATTTCTGTATTCTGATTCCCGCAAAATAAACCAGGCTAACTCAATCCCGTGTCCTGGGTTTATCAGTCGGCCATCAAAATGATCTATAAATTCTCCGTTGATTCCTACAGTTTCGAGAGCTACAGAAAACTCTGGTTTCATCCAATGCAATTGAATGCGTTCAAGGAGTTTGTCTATTGTCTCACTGTACCCTTGGTCACCCAGGTTTGAGCGCAATTCCTGAGCTGTCACCATCAGAGTCATGGGAAGAGCAAGACTTTTTGACTCCCTGTTGGCAGTAAATTTGGGGGGTAATGCTCCCGGAGTATGCAGGGTCTTCATGATCAGATTCCACAGATCATTTGCTTTATCGGCTGCCCATTGTTCGTCTGAAGCTTTTGCATAGGCTGCATAAGCAGTGATTGCAAAAGTTTCAGAGAAAATGTATCTTCTTTTTCTTATTGGATTCCCGGCCTGATCCAGATGAAAAAACATCCGACCATCAGTATCAAAACAATAGTTGTCGATAAAATCTATCCCATGTTTTGCCAGTTCAAGCCATTCAGGACCTTGCTCCCAATTGTTATATAAGGTTGCTAATAACCAGGTAAATCGTCCTTGCTGCCAAACTCCCTTATCGGTATCCATCACAGATCCATCCCGATCAAGCATAAAAGTAAACCCTCCATACTCCCTGTCGACAGAATTGTTAATCCAAAAAGGCAAGGTATCATTCAAAAGCCCCTCACGATAAACCTTCTCAAGCCCAATAATATAATCAATACTCAAACTCATCCTTAATCTTATTTCTTAGCCTTAATTTCTATTTCCTATTATATATTTCCTCTCTTCAGGTCAAATACGGTCAATCCACTTATATCTTTATAGTCACTCTTAATCACAAGGCTAATAAGCCATCCACTAATCATCGTACTTGCAATTCCGATAGCAGCATAAAGATACACATGAGTATCGGTAAAATTGCTGACAAAAAACAGTGTGATAGCACCAATAACAGATCCTGCCACTGCACCACGTCCGTTAGCCCTCCTTGTAAACATGCCCAATAAGAACATTCCTCCCAGAGCACCACCAAACAATCCTATGATTGCAAAGAATTGATCGAGTAAAGATTTGATGTCTGCAGAGGCAAATACGAGTGCGATAACGGTTCCTGCCAGTCCAAATATTACGGTTAGTAAGCGAGCTAAATTCAGATATCCCTTTTCTGTTTTTCTTGCATTCCAGGGACGAAAAAAATCTGTTACAGCAGTTGTGGCTATTGAGTTCATGCTGGTGCTGATTGTAGATTGGGCTGCCGCGAATACTCCGGCAATGATCAGTCCGGCCAGACCAGCTGGAATTTCCTGAACGATGAATAAGGGCATGATGGCATCATTTTGAAAGCTGGGGTCAAGATTTGCCGGATGAGATTTGTAAAAAACATACAGGGCAGTTCCAACGGCAAAGAATAGTAGTCCGGCAGGTACAGCTATTATGCCGTTAGTGAGTATGGATTTTGCTGCTTTCTTATGATCTGAAGTGGTCATATATCGCTGGATAACAGCCTGGTCAGACCCATAAGAGACCAGGTTCTGGCCAAATGAACCTATAATAATTACCCAGAATGCTGCCGTTGTATAAGAAAACAGATCCCAGTCCCAATTAATCATGGCGAACTTATTGTCGTCGTTTGCCACTTGAATAAATTCACCAAATCCGCCATCCAGTTTAAGAACAACGAGAATAAATATTAATATGGCACCACCCAAGAGAACAAAGGTTTGAATTGTATCTGTCCATATCACAGCTTCCACGCCACCCAGTGTGCTGTAAATGATACTCAAAACGCCCATTATTAATATGCAATGAGTTGGGCTTAACGGAGTAATCGCAGCCAAAGCCAGTGCTGATAAAAACATTACGATCGCCATTCTGCCAATTTGAAAAACAATAAAGAAACTACTGCCCAGGTATCGGGCTCCCTTATTGAATCGTTTTTCAAGATATTCATAAGCTGATGTTGCATCAATCCGTCTGAAAAAAGGCATTATCAGGTATATGACCAGTATGGCAGTAAGGAAGATAGCCGGATAGCCAAGCAGATATTCCCAGTTAGTCATGTAGGCCTTAGCTGGAACCGACATATATGTCAGAGAACTAAGCATGGTTGCAAAGATGCTGCATGCAGCTGCCCACCATGGGATTCGTTGTCCTCCCCGGAAAAAATCGTTTGTATTCTTATTTCGTTTGGTAAAATAGACACCCACCATTAGCATAGCTGCCAGGTATACAATCAGGGTGAGATAATTAAGCCACCCAAAACTAAATTCAGTTTGTTCCAGAGAATATTTTAAGATCTTAGGTGAGCGGGTTCTTGGTCTCATTTCTCCGGATGTTACAAGAATGTCAGTTCCTAATCGAACTGCATTAGTGGTGACCAAATTCAAAGGAAGATCTCCTAAAGATGTCCATGTGTCTGTTATAGTGTGGTAGGCCCAGGCTTTTTTGGGAAAACCAGGATGGAGGTCTTTTAGCGAATCAGCCTGATAGATTAAACTACCATCTGCTCCTCCAAGAATGAAAATATGACTTTGTCCATAGGCAGCGGCAGGAGCTGCCATAACGCAAACCGGAACATCAGCTTTGCGTGTCCATGGACTTTCCTGAAAATCCAGTTTTACGGGATCAAATTCCCATACATCTTTTAATAGTTCGTAAGGTTCTGAGCCACTATAATTATCTTTCATTCTACGACCACTAATAACGTACAAGGCTTCATTTCGTCCGTTATACTGGGCCACCATAATATGAACGGCCCTTGTTGATCCTGGCAGAGAGGGAAGAATTTCCCAATTCTTTGAAGAATGATTTGCTTGCTCAGAAATATCCAGACGCCACAAGCTGTTCGTGGCTGATTCTAATCCCAGACCAGACTGTCCACCAAAATAATAAATATACCTGCCAATCATGGCAGCTTTCCCCATCGTGGATGGTTCAGGCAGGGAGGGTAGCTTATCAAAAACCAGATGGTGTTCTTGCTCGTTCCAACTCACCCTGAAAACCTCATCAGAAACCTGACTCCCATTATGCCCGCCCAAGCATATTAAACCATGATCTGTTTGCACAACAGCCCCGTAGGCAAGAGGTGTATTTAATTTTGCATCAATTTCCAGCCAATGTGAATTGCTCTTGTCATCAAGATCCAGAATATAAATACTATCGTGATATTTTTTTGAATTTTCCCAGACAGCTAAAGCAAAGTTGGCGCCTCCGGCAATAAATAATAAATGTTTTTTATTACCGATCAGTCCACTATAAGTTCCGGCGAGTCCGAGATTATCCGGAATTTCAGCAAACTCTTCAGCTTGCAAGAAATTTTGTTGATCTGATTGGCCAGATACAGGAAGAAAGAAGAGCAGGAAAAAAACTGCCAGAAATGAATATTTCATGCGGAATCAAAATGCTTGTATACTTTGTCGATCTTATCATTGATTTCTCTTAACCCAAACGTTCTGACTAAGCGAAAATGCTCTTTGCCCTGAACAAAAAGAATGACAGTGGGAATACTGAATACTGATAATTGTCCTGCTGCAACCGGCACCTCCATACTATTCAGATAAAAGGAGTCAATTTTAGGATAACCCTCCAAAAGCTCTTCCACTTTTGGCAACAGACTCTGACAAACAGAACATTGGGGTTGCGATACATATAAAAAGACCAGGTCATTGTCTTTAATTGCCTTTTCAAAGGCTGAATAGTCCAGAACAGTTTCCATTTTAGTTTTTTATTAATTCAATCACTGCCAGATAGCCACAGTGATCAGAAACTACCTTGTCGCAGATCACCTGAGTTTCAACAATTCTCCAGTTATGATTTTTATCTGTTAAGATATAATCTATTTTCTTTCGAGGCTGATCAGAAGGAATAGTTGGTAGCGGATTTTTGCCGTAACTTGGAGTGAAAACTTCAAATATCCTGCTCATTGCCTCGCTTTCAGGTGTGTCATTTAAGTCTCCAGCTAGTATAACAGGATAAGGATAATCCCGGTAAAGTTCTGCCAGCTTTTCTGCCTGAGTAACGCGGTCTGGTGCGTTGCGGTTGTGTTCAAAATGTGTGCCTACAAACGCGATTGTGTCACCAGAAGGCAGACAGATCAGGACTTCAAGTGCAGCCCTTGGTTCATGCTCAGGAAGAGCAGGCAAGGGGTGGTTTGTAGTTTTAATAAAACTGTATTTCGACAATATTCCTTCTCCATATTCTCCTGAGTCATAATACATGGCCCTGCCAAATAAGGGAGCTAGTTTGGTTCGGTAACCCAGTTCTGTGACCAGATCCATTTTCCTGGCCCGATTGGTCAGCCGGTCAACCTCCTGCATGGCCACCAGGTCTGGATTATGAAAGGCAATACGATTGGCAATTGTATCCAGGTTAAAATCACCATTCATAGTAGCACCATGGTAAATGTTGTAGGTAAGAATACGCAATTGCACTGTATCCTGGTTATATCCGGGTTGATAGAAACAGAGGGAAAACAATAAAATGCTGATAATCTTTTTCATCCGTTTATATTTATTTTAAATTGTCGTATGTAGCTCACATAACAAAAATAATCATCCGCGTGTGCGTCAAAATAGTTTTCCTTTTGTCATGTTCGGTTCATAATTAATAAGTTGTTGACTTTTATACCTGCCTTAATTTGTCATACAAATCTAATTATTATTCTTGATTTGTTGATTTTTGCATAATAAAAAGACCGATGAAAAGATGGAAATTAAGTACTTTTATCGGAAAGCTTTAAGAATGAGAAAATTGAAAACTTTTGCACCTTCTAGTATTATTATCCTTTTGATAAACATCTTGATAATCAGCTCTTGTGTATCAGAAACCCGTAAGGCTGCTGAGCAGAAGATGAATCAGGCCTCAGGACTTATACTGTCTGGAGAATTTGAGCGCGGGATGGCACTGTTAGATTCCATCCCCGTATGGTTTCCTGAAGAGTACGGGATAGTTGGAAAGGCACTGAACCTCAAAAAGGAAGCGGCAAGTGCTTATCATCATGAATTTATCGAGCAAGCTCAGACGATGCTGGATGAATTCACTCCCCAAATTACGGAGCTAAGTAAAAATTTTATTTTTACTGAAGGCCCTCCAGGCCGGCCTGGGACGTATGAGCATAAACGGCAAACAGTAAGACGCTCATGGAATCGGATTTTTCTAAAAACGAATGTGACTGAAAATGGCCAGTTTTGGCTCAGTACACATTATTTTGGATCAGATTGGATTGATCATTATTGTATCAAGGTATACGACAAAGAGCTATATCTTTTTTCTGATACCATTCCCTTGAGTCATCTGGATAACAGGAAAATTGAAGATGGAACTGATCGGTGGGAAAAAATTGATTTTCGTGATGGTGCTGACAACGGAATTGTGGGCTTAATTGCTCAGTATCAAGACAGAAGACTGAAGGTGAGGTTCACAGGAAAGAAGCACTATTATATTGTGATGGAGTCATTTGATAAGAAAGCTGTTAAGGAAGGATACGAATTGGCACAGGTTTTGAAAGAGGTTTACGAACTCAAACAGAAAATTGGGCAGCATAAGAAAGAGTTGCGTCTGCTCGGTGTATCTGATGAGTAAATGAACAAATTTTAATTAATACCTGTTACTATGAATGTTACTCGCAAACAAACTGGAAGACTGCTGTTAATCTTAACCATTTTACCTTTTGCCATGCTATTTTCCTCTTGCGAGGAGATCAGTTTTGATCTTCGGAATGAGTTAGTTGGGGACTACGATTTCGAGATTAAAGCCTATATCGATGATGGTGATCAGCTGATTTATATTGGAGATGAAAATGGATTGTACGATGTCACTGGCACTACTCAGGTTCGTAAAAGTGATCAGTATAGGGATGTTATCGAATTCTACGATGGAGGTGATTTTCTTTTTTCGGGTGAAAGAATACATGAAACAGACAACTCTATTGTATTTGATATCCCTGTTCAGGAGTTCTGGCTTGGGGCCATACCTGTTACTTTAAGAGGGATTAACTATTGGGATGTTGGAGACGAATCTTACCATGGAGCATACATATATGGAGATGAATCTGTAGAAATAGCTTTTGCTGCTGAGGTAATGGATGTGAGTTCAGACCTGGTTCTTTTGTTTATAGCCTATAAGCATTAATCACTTTTAACACAGCGTACAGGAACATATCCAGCTTCATAAAAGTTGGATCTCAATATTCCCCCGTACCCTTCTATTGCCATTCTGGTTGTTCCATACCGGGAACTGTTGCCAAAATACAGGCATTCATCAACGAAATGCCATTCTCCTTCCCTGTCGCGGTATCCGGTTAGCATATAATTTAAACCTGATGTGCCATTTTCAAGTAACTGATAGGCCTGATCACTTCCTCTCCAAACTCCGTATTTCCTGATATCATCATATGTCATGCCCAGATAAGATTCGAGATTTCCCAATTGACCTTGAGTAGGATAAAACCATCCTTTTGGGCAAACGGTTGTGTCAGGGAGCCAGGTATTATAATATCTTCCGTATTTGTCACAATTTTCAGGTAGATTTTCAACACAATAAGAATTTCCTTCAAGATTATACTTGAGGTTTTCAGTCATCCACCACATCCCATTCAATAAAACTGTTGAATAGACTTGTCCATCACGTGGGTCTATCAGACTGTCATATTTGTATTGTCCTGAGTGTGATGAGAACCTCCATGTTGGTCCGGAAGTTTCCTGATTCAACTCATCCCTGGCGACTATCCTCCAGAAATATTTTTTGCCTGGAATAATGTCTTCCGGATAAAACTCATCAATCAGGAGGCCTGTTGCTACCAGTGGGGGATTCGAAATTGTTCCCAGATAAACATCAAAAACCATTGGGTCATCATCCGGATCTACGGCTACCCATGACAGTCGGCCTTTAAAAAGGATATGGTTTGAACTGTCACGTGGATTAGGAGAAAAAGGTTCCAATGGAGGGGCGCTGCCTCGAAGAACTCCTATAGTGTGCTCTGTTGTAGCTGTTTCGCCCTGCAGGTCCTTTATTTGCAGGCGTATTACGTAAGTGCCGGCTTCTTCAAATTGGTAAAATCGTTCCTTGGTTTGAACAAAGAAACAGTCATAATATCCATCAGCCTGCCAGTCCCATCGTACCCATAGGAGAGAATCCTCCTGGTCAGAATCAGTTGATGTACTTGCATTAAACAGAAACCTGGTCTCAGTGTTCCCTACTAGAGGTTCTACAATAAATGCAGCCTCTGGAGGATTGTTTGGAATATCTTTTTTGCAAGCCCAAAAGCCAATAATAATCAGTCCAAAAATCAGGAGTCTCATAACTCATAAATTTAGGCAAATGATTATAATCATCTCTCTAAGTTACGACTATTGGATATTATTTACACTATTTATACTTGCTTCTCTTTCCATTTTCCTTTTCTGAAAAGCCAGAGAGCCAAGAAAGTCATAAAAGTTTCAGCAATAACAATTGCCCAATAAACACCATCTTGTCCCATTCCAAAAGTCTTTGCTAAAATCCAGGCCAGGGGGATTTCGATTACCCAAAAGCTTAAAAAATTAATTTTTGTTGGTGTTAATGTGTCCCCGGCTCCGTTAAAAGACTGGACCATTACCATGCCGAATCCATACATAATAAATCCGTAACTAATAATTTGCAGGCAAGCCACTCCGCTCTTTATGACTTCGGGATCTTGAATAAATAAGTTGATA
>JAYEFL010000011.1:0-6137 GCA_034658635.1 Bacteroidota bacterium
CACTTTGATGTATTCACATACATCAAAGTGTAATGTTTCACGAAGCATATCGTATCGAGCCAAAAATGTCATTGTATTTTGAATCTTGTCATTTTTCATCTTGTCATCATAATCCAATACTGCTTCCTGAATAAACTGGGTACTGAATTTCACATCTTTAATACTAAAATCCATTCCTACAAGGTAATGCAGATAGTCTTTCTGAACCAGAGCATCAACTGCAGCAGGATCTTGTGTCTGAAAATATTTACCATTATAGTAAGCAGCTTCTCCACGCAAAACGACACCAAATATTTCAGTACTAAACGAACCTCCACCCAGATATAGTCTATGATGCTCAGGAGTAATATTCAGTCCTGTAAGAACCGGGGCACCGGTTGACATATCAAATTGCTTATCAACATGCATTGTAGGATTATCATCCCAGGTATATCCACCCATCAGCTCAAAATCTATTATTGAAGTAAGGGCTGAGTATTTAACAAATACCTCACTGTTTTCAAGGCTTGGAGTAATCGATGATTTCGACCAGTCAAAAGAAGGAGGTGCCATGAAATCACGCCTAAAACTCCAAATAGAATTTGCCGCGGGCATTACTGTTGGCGTAAATTTCGGCAGCCATATCACCTCAAACGTACTATTACCAATGTAATAGTCAAATTTAGCTGCCAGTACTCCGGTTCTGATTTCATCGAAATCAGGCAACAAAAATTCAGTAAGATTCAGAGGTGAAACCACATCAGTAATAAATACTCCATCAGCTTTACCCCAAACCACTTGTTGTTGTCCGATTCGCAGATCAAAATTTTTGAAATACAAATCAAGATAAAGCTCTCTGAATCGCAAATCTAAACTATCAGCGTTGTAACTATACAGCATAGGATTTGCATTAAAAGCTACTTTATTGCCAGATTTACTGATATTCAAATCTAGTGTGTTTTGCAGAATCGAAAAGTCCCCTGTATCAAACATAACCCCAGTATAACTTCGTGCAAATCCTGAAAAATCTGCATTCTGTGCTATTGTAAGCTGACTTGCTGTCAGCAACAATAATAATATCAATCCTTTTGTTCTCATTATAAACTATTTAAAAAATTATCAAATTCCTACATTCCCACATTCCCACATTCCCACATTAACTACAATCCTCTCGTCATCATCCTCTCTGAGAACTTTGATGCTGCGATTCCTGTGTTAATTTGAACATTGTCAAGAGTTATGTTCGTTTTGTGATTCTTTTGAACATTCTTCATCTCAGAATTTGTAATAACCCAAATACCTGATACTTCCTTTACTCCTTTTATGCTCAGAATTTTCAACAAATCTTCATCTTCGTCGAAAAACTCCTTTTTAACTCCAATGAAGTTTGTTTTATTAACCCAAACCAAAGTTTTTGAATACATGTAATCCTCATCCAGAGGAACACTCTCTACGACATAACACTCCTTGCCATCTATGGTTTCTTCTCGTAATAATTTGTGAGTATCATCTTCAAGTTTACGATCACCAAGATCATCATAGGTGAAATCAGAACCCATAAAATAGTCGCTTTTACTGTCACTTGAGATTCGTTTGGTCTTCTTCAAAGCGGGCAGATATATCCACTGGTCATCATTTTGATCTGAATCGTATGACCAACTCATGAATGAAGTATTTTTAACATCAGCAGGCGAGAGAAAAAACATAATTTTCTTTTCAACGTCTCCAAGATCTTTAGTAAACTGCTTAATTTTTCTTATTCTCTGATCACCACTTCTATTTGTAAGTGTCATTAATAAGTCTGCTGTTTGATCATCACCGACGGGGCGGTTATACACCTTCTCTATAATTTGCTTGCCGGTAAGATCCTGGCCTGAAACCTCAGGGCCAAATCCGAAGGCAAAACTAACGGCAAGTAAAACTGTTGTGAATTGTAAATTTCTCATGATTATTTCTTTTTATTTATTTCCTTATTCCCTATTACTTATTACTTATTACTTATTACTTCCTTAATTTCTATTTTCTATTTTCTATTTCCTATTTCCTATTTCCTCTTCATGTAAATGTTTGACACTTTCAATAAGACAAGCATTATTGTTACTGTTCCAACAAAGCTTGTAAACATATTAAGTGAAACTAATGCACCCAATTCTCTGTTTGGTGGGAATACCGAAAAGATCAGAACCATAAAACCAGCTATTACCACAATAGCATTGAAACTGATTGCCCGTCCTGAGTGTGCCATTGTTTGCTGAGCAACAAGAACCTGATCATCAGACTTTGCTGCGTTAAGACGATATTGTTCAATAAAATGGACTGCATAATCTATCCCGATTCCAATTGCAATACTTGAGAGCAGTGCTGTTGTTGTATTTAGGGGGATATTAAGAAATCCCATGATTCCAAAGCTTATTAAGGATGTAATAATAATTGGCACAGATCCTATTAATCCGATTTTCCAATTCTTGAACATCAGTGACAGAAGAACAATAACTATCAATAATGACAGCACTATACTCTTTATCTGTCCTTCTAAAATCAGATCACTAAAGATTAGTCCCTTGTATCCACTTCCTGCATAATTCATTGAAACGCCATGCTCGTCAAACTTATCTTCATATGAGTCTATTATCTCAATCGCAGAATTTATCGCTTTTGAATTATCACTTTTAAGCTGGAAAGTAACATTCAGCTTAGCATAATTATAATCAACAACCTTGTTAAGATTCTCAGGGTCACCAGACATTTCATACAATAACAAATACTGGGCTATCATATCCTGACTATCAGGAATTGTGTTGAACTCCTCATTATCAGCATTCATCACCTTATTCATTCGCTTCAGGTAATCTGTAAGCGAGAAGGAGTTTCCAACAACATCCAACTCATTAACCAATCTGTTTTGCATCTGGTCTGTTAATTTCAGGACTTCCGGATTTTTAAAAACATCATCTTTGCCATCGGAATCTAATATCAGGCTCAATGATGTTGTTCCTCCAAAATGCTCGTTAACAAACTTGTCTGTAAGTGCAATCTCACTGTCTTCTTCAAATTTATCAAGGAAGCTTGAGTTAATCCATATTTTCTGCATTCCAATAACTGCAAGAACAATAATAGCCGCAGTAACAAAGATCGAAACTGACTTTCGTTTTAGTATAAGAGCAGCAAAATTGTAAGCAAGAGCGAAATCTTTGCTTGCCTCCTTTTTATTGGCTTTATTAGTTTTTGGCAATCCAAAGATCATAATACCGGCAGGAATTAATACCAGTGAAAAAACCATAGACATCAATACTCCAAAAGCTGTAAAAAGACCGAAGTATTTAATTGGGAAAACCTCAGATGTGAGTAACGAAATAAATCCAACAGCAGTTGTAACTGAAGTCATTAATACCGGCTTCCACATATATTTAAGCATATCATTGATTGCTATCTTCTTGGATGCATTCGGATTTTTGCGCAGATATAATTGTAAATGGCTATACAAATGCACTGCATAAGCAACCCCGATAGCAATCAGCATTACCGGAATCATTGTTGAAACTGCATATATTGGAATATTTAATGCAGCCATAAGGCCAAATACCCACACCACACTAAAAAGCACAACTCCCATTGTCAGCAAAGTACTTTTGACACTACGAAGCGTTATAAACAGTACAAGAGTTATTATCAATAAAACAATTGGCACCATTTTTTTCATGTCGGCAGGACCAAGAATTGCCATTGTACCTTCCACAATCGGCCTGCCAGCTACATGAATCTTTATATCGTCTGTTTCATATGATTCTACCAGGCTAAGTATCTCTTCATAGAATTCCTGGGAAAACACACCATCCTTAATTTCAGCAATAAGAATTGTAACGGTTTTATCCAGTGATACCAGGCGACCAAAGATCATTTCGTTTTTTTCAACATTATGCTCAATCTCTTTGACCTTTTCTTCAGATTTTGGCACACGTTTGTAGAAGGCTTTAACATCCATTCCATCTTCATTACCAATAATATTATCGGCAGTATATAAAGATGTTACATCGGCCTTATCAATCTCGTCCATCTTTTGCAACCTTTTAGTAAGCTGCTTTAATGTATCCAGGGTTCCGGTATTAAAAATCCCTTTCTGATTTTCTATTGCTACGATTATCCCATCATTAATTCCAAACCATTCTTCAGCCTGATCGCTGTAAGCGAATGCCGGATGATCCTTTGGCATGTATTCGTCGAGGTCAGTTTCCATTCTGGACTTATCTCTCATTTGCATGAAAAACAGCGCACTAACCACCATAATTACAGCAACTACAGCCCAAGGTGCTTTTAAAAGGTTTCTCAATAATTTCTCCATTACTATATTTCGTGTTAATTAATATTCACTAACTTGATTTGGCTAAAAAAACTCACGGCAATGTGAGTTCATATCTTACTTTTTGATCATTAGTTTAATTGATTCGATAAGTATCTTGCCTTCTTTGGGCAAATCATAAGTATATCCTGAAAACTGCCATCTCTTCACAAAAAGCCGCAGGGTACCAACAATCACTGTTGAAAGATGCTCTGCCTCAATATCCGTACGTATTTCACCATCTTTTTGTCCGGCAGACACTATTTCAGCCAATATTCTTTGATTTTTCTCGATAACCTTAGAAATCTTATCAATAAGCAATGGATCATTTCTGAAAATCTCTTCAGAAAAGATTACAGAGACCAATGAAGGTTTAGCAGAAAAAGAAGTAAAATGTTTAGTGAACAAATGTTCAATCTTGTCCATCGATTTATCTACATTTTGCAATTCCTTCTTAAATATCTGTTCTGTATTGTTGTTAAAGAAGTCGAGTATGGCAATCAGAATATCTGTCTTGCTATCGTAGTGCCTGTATATGGCGGGCTCAGAAATACCGATCTTTTTTGACAAGTTCTTTATTGTCAATCCTTGTATTCCTTTTTCGCTAATCAACTCAAGGGATACTTCAATTATTTCCTTTTGTCTTTCTGTTTGCATAGTGTTTTTGCATTACTAACCCGGGACAAAGTTAGTTAATACTTACTAACCTGCAAATGTTTTTGTAATTTTTTCAAATATCCACCCTGGCTGGTACAGTTAAATGGAACTAGCTATCTCAATACTAAGCACCTCCCCTGCTGATAATTTTAATGTTTTGGTTTTGCCGTATGCTTTTAGTGTAACTGTTTGTTTTTTCTCTGAATTAAGGCTGACTTTCAACCCAGATTTGTTCCATTCCAATCGCTTTACTTCCACTTGTCCTCTACACAGAACCCCTTCAATGCTACCATCCTCCCATGCTTTTGGAAGGGCTGGTAATAGCTGGATTTCGCCTGGTTCAGAGGCCACAAGCATCTTTATAATCACGGCTGGCATACCTCCACTGATATCCATATTGAAGAGGGTTTTGTGATTGTGCATAGATGCTAAGTTACTTAACCAGAAGCGATTAACAAGGTGTTGCAAGCATTCATAGGCTATATCTGCCTCACCCAAACTTGTGGCCGCTTGTCCTAGCTGGACTAATCCAAAAGACATGAAACCAGATCGTTTTCCTCTCCAGTGTTTATCTAATTTGTACTCAATGCTGTTTTTAAAAGCAGCCAGCAGTTCCTGACTATCAGCTATTTCCTGTGGCATTCCATCATATAATGGATACAATTGCGAGGAATGTCGGTGAGCATCATTATTCTTAAGTTTTGGGCTTAGCCATTCTTTGATCATGCCATTCTCATCAATCATATAGTCAGGCATTTTGCTCAGCATAGTCTCCCAGATAGCAATTTTATCCTGGTTCACCTTCATTTTCTTTGAAGCAGAAATCAGGTTGGTGAACAATTCTTTTGCCACTGCCACATCCATTGTGGCGTTGAATGATCCTTGTGAATTGGTATTTGCCGGAGTGTTTTCAGGTGATTGGGTAGGTGAGAAAATATAATTCCCATCAGGTCCTTCATACAGGAAATCCTCAAAAAATAAAGCACATTTCTCCATAAATGGAAGAGCATGCTCAAGCAGAAATTTCTCATCCCCGGTATAGAGGTAGTAATCATAGAAGAAATGGGCAGCCCATCCTGCTCCTCCCACCCAAAATCCACCGGCAAATGATCCGGCCAGTGCATTATTGTAACCATTGGTAGTTGATCGCGATGGCAATACTACT
>JAYEFL010000012.1:0-6124 GCA_034658635.1 Bacteroidota bacterium
GCACAAAATTTGTGCACCAGGGTTCGGCAATATTCATCTGTAATCCAGGCTGGATTGGCGAGCTGACCGGGTTCCCTGAAAAAGTCAATGAAGCCATCGCTGGTTTTTGCCCACTTGAGAATAATAAACGGCCTTTTTTTTGTGTGGAAAGTATTGAATCGTCTGTTTAACTCTCTGGCTTCTTTTTCCAGAACTCTCTCAGTAACTTCAACTCCATGTTGTCTTAAATGATGTAAGCCTTTTCCTGCTACCAGAGGATTGGGATCGGTCTGGCCTACAACAACTTTAGCAATTTTTTTAGTGAGAATCAGTTCAGTACAAGGGGGCGTTTTTCCAATATGATTGCAAGGCTCGAGATTTACATAAAGAGTAGAATCAGGGAGTTTTGATGTATCTCTCACTGACCTGATCGCTTCAACTTCTGCATGTGGCATTCCTGCCTTATGATGATATCCCTCGCCGATGATTTGATCCTGATAAACAACTACCGCTCCAACCATTGGATTAGGTGCAGTATGACCCAGTCCAAGTCTTGCCAATTGCAAGCATCGTTGCATATATCTCAGGTCTTTTTCCATTCGCTGTCAAAAATAGCAAGAAAATTTCTTCAGTTCAGCATTTGGTGCTAGTTTTGAGATTGATGAACAATTCAATAAACCGTAAGATTGTCAGTCTGCCGTTTTGGTTTGAGCAGGAACTGGGAGCCGATTATTCCAGAGAGGAGGCAAGAGCTATGGCAAGAGTAGTAACAGAGGAGGTTACCGGGAAGAGGATGGTTTCTGTTTTGGCTGATCAGGAGGCAGAATGGTCAAATGCACAGCTTATTGAAGTAAACAGAATTCTGTTAGCCCTGCAAGACAATGAGCCTTTGCAATATGTACTTGGGGTTGCAGATTTTATGGATCTCAGGTTTGAAGTAGTTCCGGGTGTATTGATTCCAAGAGGAGAAACAGAAGAATTGGTTAATTGGGTGATTGGAGATTTGATAAAGAGGGGAGCCGGTAGAGGTGATGGGCTTCGGATTTTGGATATTGCTTGTGGTTCGGGAATTATCGGAATTTGTCTTGCCAGAGAATTTACTAAAGCGCATGTTACGTGCACTGATTTGTATCCTATCCCGCTGGAAATTACTCGAAAAAATGCGAAACTGAATGGTGTGGATATTGAAGTAGAGGAAATGGATGCATTGAATCCTTCTACTGCATGGCTGATGAGATCGTTTGATGTGATTGTTTCAAATCCCCCTTATGTGACTGAGAAACAGAAAGCTTTGATGAATCCGAATGTTCTTGACAATGAGCCTGTGACCGCTCTTTTCGTGAAGGATGATGATCCCCTGGTTTTTTACCGGCAAATCAGCAAGTATGCTTCCAAGGTGATGAAATCAGACGGCTGCCTGTATTTTGAAATCAATGAAGAACTTGGAAACGAAACTAAATCTCTGGTAACCTCGTATTTCAAATTTGTTGAGTTGAAGAAAGATATTCATGGAAAGGAACGAATGATCAAAGCATATGATAGACTTCAATAAGGCACTGGCCAAGATGATGGATGCTTGCTCACGTGCTGAGAAATGCACCCGGGATATTAGAGACAAACTCAGGAAGTGGGAGCTGCCGGAGTCTCAGATTGCAACAATTATAGAACAACTTAAGGAGCAGAAATTTATTGATGATAATCGATATGCTAAGGCTTTCGTCAGAGACAAAAGTCAGTTTAACCGCTGGGGAAAGACCAAAATTCGTTATCATTTGCAGGCAAAAGGAATTCCGGCAGAAGCGATTGTCATAGCACTGCAAGAAATAGAAGAGGATAAATATCAGGAACAGCTGGAACATATTCTACGGAATAAGATCCGTGGAATGGTACCAATTGAAGATTACTACCAGGCCAAAGCAAAACTAATCAGATTTGCAGCCAGCCGAGGATTCGAAGCAGAATTGGTTTATGCTGCAGTTGACAGGCTGTTGAAGGAAATGTCAGATTAGTTGAACTTCTAGAGTAACGTTACAGCATCATTGTCAAAGCACCAATAGCGGTGCAACTTCGCCAGAATGCCCTTTCGATGTAGCAGTGCAACTTCGTCAGAATGCCCTTCTGAGTTAGCGGTGCAACTTCGGAAAGGCACCCTCCCAAAAGAACACCAAAAACACGAAAAAGCATTGTCATCCTGAACTCGTTTCAGGATCGGGTGGAAGTTGTTGCGGAGTATCGTCAAAGCACCCCTTAGAAGCAACACTGCCACCATGCAAAGGCACTCCATCGAAACATCGCAGCAACCTCTTCCAGATCCCGGGTCAAGCCCGGGATGACAATGGATTCTCGATGTATTTTACCGTAGACCAACGATGCTATCACCAATAGCAGTGCAACTTCGTCAGAATGCCCTTCTGAGTTAGCAGTGCAACTTCGTCAGAATGCCCTTCTGAGTTAGCGGTGCAACTTCGGAAAGGCACCCTCCCAAAAGAACACCAAAAACACGAAAAAGCATTGTCATCCTGAACTCGTTTCAGGATCGGGTGGAAGTTGTTGCGGAGTATCGTCAAAGCATTTCATTGAGGTACTGGTGCAACCACGCAAAAGCACCGTCAGATTAATCGTTCCAGGTTGGCTCCCATTCAAAATCCACGTACTCCCAACTAAAGTCGTCTCCCTGAACTTTTATTCTAAGGAATCCTTCCTCCATTCCATTTCGTGCGCCTCTCCACCAGTTTGCTGATACTGCTCCCCCTGTGATGAAATGAGTTTTGCCTCCTATGTTTATGTCTTCAAGATCGTGTAAGTGTCCCTGGAGGACCAATTTGAGGTTTTTTTCTCCAAACAAATCCAGAACTTCTTTACTGTTATTGATAATGCCGCCTTCTGTATGAACTGCCAGTCCGCCTCTTTTTATCTGGCTCATGGCAGAGATCAGAGGAATATGCACCGAAACTATTATCGGGGTTTCCGAACTAACCCCATTGAGATCTTTTCTTAACCATTCAATCTGTTCAGGACTAACTCCTCCACGATATGCCCGCTCTTCAGTTTCCATCACTGAATTCAATACGATGAAATGCCAGCCTTTATGATTGAAAGAATAATAAGTTTTACCCATGTATCTTCGGTACATTTTATCGCCATAGTCTGGATCTGAAGGCTCTATTTCATCCCTCATATAGAAAGCATAGTGTTCATGGTTGCCAGGAGTATTGTATACCGGCATGTTAAACTTCTTTTGCAATTCGAGATACAACTGATACAAAGAGTCTGCACGTTCTTTAGTCTGATCCAACGCATCCATTATCAGGTCTCCTCCGGTGAGAACAAAATCCGGTTTCAAACTATTTACTTTTTCAATTGCTTTTAAAAAACCTTCAGCAGCCTGACTTTCAGGCTGAACATGGATGTCGGTCAAAAAAACAAACTCGAAATTATTATCCTTTGTCTCTTGAGCATTCAGGTTGAAGCCAATTAGTAATAAAAAGATCCAGATACTGATTTGAGTAAAATTATTTTTCATTGATTTGTCTATTTAGTAGTGTATAAAAGTATTTCTTCTCTTTTCTCTTTGAATTCCTTATGTCCGCCATTCTCCAGTTCAGTTAATTCTTCTGAAGATCCATTGCTTTCAATCCATTTTCGGATAGCAGGGGATCCGTTTATAAAATCTATTGCAAGTCCTTTGGTTTCATACTCATAAGGATTGGTATGCCAGAATTTTTCCAGTTTTAACTCATGATAGAGCACTCTGAAAATATTTTGCATTAGCTTCCAGGGTTCAAATTCATCACGATAGGTGCTATGTACCTGAAAGCCGCCGCAAACCTTATTCATGTGTTTCTGAAAAGTAGGCTTGAAAAATGTAGGTCTTAGAGCAAATCCTGACAATCCAGCCTTCTCCAACTCCTTGTTAAGAACAGGTCCAAGTCTGTATGGATCCAATTCAGGGTGCCCTATTAATTCAAGACTTCGTGTAGTGCCTCGTCCTTCAGACAGTTCTGTTCCCTCAATTAATACTGTTCCGGGAAAAACCAATGAGCCGGAGTAAGTAGGTAAATTTGGAGAAGGATTGACCCAGGTAAGTCCTGTATCATCCCAGTGCATGTTGCGTTTCCATCCTGTCATCGGAATAACTTCAAGATTAACCTGATTGTTAAATTCCTTATTAAAAAGCAAGGCCATCTCACCAAATGTAAGTCCGTGCCGCATCGGTATCTGTCCCATGCAAACAAACGAGTACCATTCAGCCTGGGGTAAGTTACCCTCTATTGTTAAACCATCAATGGGATTCGGACGATCAAGAACCATTATCCGGATGTCTTTTCCTATACATGATTCCATGATAAGATAAAGCGTCCAGATATATGTATATACTCTGGTTCCAACATCCTGAAGATCGATAATCAGCGTATCCAAGCCCTCAAGCATCTCAGGAGAGGGCTTTCTGGTTTCGCTGTAAAGGCTATAAACCGGGATACCCAGGGATGGATGAATCTGATGATTGGTTTCAATCATATTGTCCTGATCCAGGGATGCGAATCCATGTTGTGGACCAAAAAGCCGGTCTAGTCGTTTTCCAATCAGTTGATTAATAGCCATATATCCTGGCTCGAGTTTGTGGTTCACCGAGGCTTCATGTCCTAGATAAGCTACTTTATTTCCTGGATTTGAAAGAAGTTTAGGGTTGTTTAAAAGTATCTCAAGACCAGTCTGAATTTTATTGGGCATAGGGTAAGATTTATCGGGCTAAATATAGTGGTTTTTATACTTTTGTGATAAAATTATTCTGATGATTACACAGGAACAGCTAAAAGATCTCAGTGGGCGTGAATTAGCGCTAAGGAGGTATCTTTGATGTTGATGCAAAGAAAGAACAAATTGCATCTGAGGAGAAGATTACTCAACAACCCGATTTCTGGGATAATCCCAAGAAAGCAGAAGAGAAGTTAAAGCGGATCAAGAGTTTGAAGCGCTGGGTAACTGATTATGAGAATGTCAGGTCAAGTGTAGAGGATCTGCAGGTTCTTTATGATTTCTATAAGGAAGGAGAAGCTGATGTGGAGGATGTGGATGAACAGTTTGGATTGGCTCTGAATCTGATTGAGGAACTGGAATCCAAGAACATGTTGAGAAAGGAAGAGGATTCCTTTGGAGCTATTCTTAAGATAAATTCTGGAGCTGGTGGAACCGAGAGCCTTGATTGGTGTGGTATGTTAATGCGAATGTATATGCGCTGGGGAGAGCGGAATGGCTATAAAGTGAAGGAATTGTATTATCAGGCTGGGGATGAGGCCGGAGTAAAAACGGTTACCCTGGAGTTTGAAGGAGAATTTGCTTACGGGTATCTGAAGGCTGAAAATGGTGTTCATCGCCTGGTAAGGCTTTCACCTTTTGATTCTGGTAACAGGCGACACACCACTTTTGCCTCGGTTTTTGTTTCACCCGTGGTAGACAATACTATTGCGATTGAAATAAACCCGGCAGATATTACCTGGGAAACGTTCAGATCTGGTGGAGCAGGTGGACAAAATGTCAACAAAGTAGAAACGGCGGTCAGGCTCAGGCACCAACCTTCTGGTATAGTTGTAGAGAATAGTGAAACCAGATCACAGCATAAGAATAAGGATAATGCAATGAGGCTCCTGAGATCTCATTTATATGAGCTGGAGCTACGTAAAAAAATGGAGGCTCAGAATCAGATTGAATCTCAAAAGAAAAAGATTGAGTGGGGATCTCAGATTCGCTCATATGTTTTGCATCCGTATAAAATGGTGAAGGATCTCCGTACAAGTCATGAAACCGGCAATGTGCAGGCAGTTCTGGATGGAGACCTGAATGCGTTTATTAAGGCTTATCTGATGGAGTTTGGTAAGGAAGGCTGAGATAAAAACAACTTCCTTTTCCAAACTCTGACTCAAGTGTTATTTCGCCATCCATCAAGACAGATAATTTTTGTGCTAAAGTAAGTCCAAGCCCTGTGCCCCTGTGGGTTCTTGTTAGTCCGTGATCAATTTGCTCAAATTGTTTGAAGATTCGTTCCTGATCTTCAGGCCTGATTCCGATACCAGTATCCCTGACAAACAAAGTCAAACGTCCGTCCTGAGGAGGTAAGAATCCAATAGATATTTGTCCCTTTTCAGTA
>JAYEFL010000013.1:0-6031 GCA_034658635.1 Bacteroidota bacterium
GGTATACACATGAACACAAAACACTTAGAGGACAACTATCCTCGTCTAATTTCTTACATGAAAGAAAGCGGTTATTCCCAAACTTACACTGACAGATTTAGGCGGGAAATAAACCGTATCCTTTCTCAGGCTCCGTCAAAAGACTGGTCGTCCTATATGGATATCTATTTGGGGTACACTAAATCATGCAATTCAAAGGAGTATCTCCGCGAAAAAAGGGCCATTATAGGTAGCATTGAACAGTTTGACGTTTTTGGGCGCTATCCTAATGGACGACGCTGGCATGAACTCTATGCAAGGGGTAGCTATAGCTTCCTTTGCAAAGAATTTAAGTCTATTATCGACTGTTATTGCGAAGTGGCAAAAAAGAGTGGTAAAAAGGAATCAACCACTTATGATAAATCGCATAGTGCGACTACTTTTCTGCTGTCGCTTCAGGAAAAAGGCATGAATACCCTGGATGAGATTTCTGAAGAAGCCGTGCTGGGCTTTTTTGTTTCATCGGATGGGACAATACTACGGGGCTATCACTCCAAAAACAATATAGCAGCAGTTTTTAAAGTATGTGAGCCATTCTATCCCCATGGGAATTGCTCAAAGGTACTTACATCCCTTCCGGCATTGCGTGGGAGAAGAAATAACATACAATACCTTACCTCAGAAGAAATCGTAAAAGTAAAGGCTGCTCTGGCCTCAGAAGAATCACCACTTCATTTGCGGGATAAGGCTGTGGGTCTACTTGCATTGTATACAGGGCTAAGGTGTTGTGATATTGCAGGAATGACCATGGATTGCATAGACTGGTCAGAAGATCTGATTCGTGTAAAACAGCAGAAAACGGATGTGCCATTAGAGCTGCCCCTGACTGCAATTGTCGGTAACGCCATTTTTGATTACATAACCAAGGAACGTCCGAAGACAGATCGGGATGAAATCTTTCTTGCCCAGTCTCGCCCATTTGGCGCACTAAAAGGTGCGAGCCTTTCGCATGTGGCGAATAAGATTATGAAAACTGCCGACATAAGGCAGGAAAAAGGCAATCGCAGAGGTTTTCATATTTTCAGGCATCATTTGGCAACAACTCTTTTAGGAAATGGTATTCCACAGCCTGTGATTAGCAGAACCCTCGGGCATACTTCACCAGATTCACTTGATGCTTACCTCAGTGCGGATTTTCAGCACCTTAAGGAATGTTCCCTGAGTGTCGAGCAATTCCCAATACGAAAGGAGGTGATGCAATGAAAAAATTCAATTCATTTTTATCTCCACTCATCAAGGAATATGTTGATTATCAGAAAGCCTCCGAACACTGGAATGAAGCCTCTTATGAGCCAAATCTTCTCCTTTTTGACCGTTATTGTCAGAAACAGTACCCTGATGCCACCGTATTGTCCCAGGAAATAGTAGATAACTGGTGCAGAAAACGCAAAACGGAGAATAATAATTCATGCAGATCCAGGATTTATGTTGTGGTCAGCTTCATCCGATATTTGAGAAAACGTGGGAAAACAGATATCAGGGAACCTGAAATTCCCAGGAAAGAACGGAGATATTACATTCCTCATGCATTTACGGAAAATGAACTGAAGAATTTCTTTTATGCCTGTGACAACCTACTGAATGAACCCCTCTCAAGGGTACCGAGGTATAAAAGAATCACAATCCCCGTATTTTTCCGCCTTCTTTACAGTAGTGGGATCAGGACAAATGAAGCCCGTCTGTTGCGTGTCGAAGAGGTAGACCTTAATCAGGGCATTCTGAATATCCGTGGTTCCAAAGGGCATGATCAGCATTATGTTGTACTTCATGATTCCATGTTGGACATCATGAAGCAATACGATGCACTGATCAGGAAGCAATATCCTGCCAGGACATATTTTTTCCCAGCAAGAAGTGATGCTTTTCATACCCGAAAATGGGTACAGAGAAGTTTCCTCCGGATGTGGAACAAGTATAACAGCACCTCAGCAACAGCATACGAATTAAGGCATCATTATGCGACAGAAAATATTAATGGCTGGATGGATGAAGGTTTTGGATTTGATGCGAAACTGCTGTATCTAAGCAAAAGCATGGGCCACAGCAAGCTGGAAAGCACCAGGTATTACTATTCCTTGGTGCCCGGTTTGGCTGATATCCTAAAAGATCGTACAGGGGAAACTTTTGACAACATTGTACCGGAGGTGGATTATGAAAGCAACTAAAGAAGCCGTAATGATTGCGCGCTACATAAATGCCTTTTTGTATGAATATGTTCCTTCCCAGAAAAGCAGTAGTAGTCATACTTTAAGATCCTATAGCTATGCGTTAACCTTGTATGTCGGTTTCCTGGAGACGGGAAAAGGCATCCATGCGGGAAATCTGCACCGGAAATGTTTCAGCAGGGAGTATATCGAAGAATGGCTGGCTTGGCTCATGGAAAAACGTGGATGTAGCCCTGAAACCTGTAACAACCGTCTGTCATCATTAAGGGCATTTCTTAAATATTTGGGGATCAGAGAAATTTCATTTCTATATTTCTCAGAGGATGCATCAAGGATTCCCAGAAGAAGAGAAACGCATAAAAAGGTAAAAGGAATGAGTAAAAAAGCGGTACAGACATTGTTATCAGCTCCGGATCTGTCTACAAAAACAGGGCGCAGGGATCTGGCACTGATGGTTATTATGTATGGTACGGCTGCAAGAATGGATGAACTACTATCTATGAAAATAGGACATCTCAATCTGGATACCAAAAAACCAAATGTATCCATTATTGGCAAAGGTTGCAAAATAAGGACACTGTATCTTCTTCCAAAGGCTGTCGCACATTTGAGAAAATATCTGAAAGAATTTCACGGTGACACCCCCCAGACAGAATCTTATGTTTTTTATTCACGAAACATGGGCCCTGCTGGAAAAATGAGTCAGCCAGCAGTAAACCAGCGATTGAAAAAATATGCTCAGACTGCACATGCTCTATGCAATGAGGTACCCGTTGACCTTCATGCTCATCGTATTAGACATGCAAAAGCATCCCACTGGCTGGAAGATGGTATGAATATCGTGCAGATATCATTTTTATTAGGCCATGAGCAACTTCAAACATCAATGGTATATTTAGACATAACGACTGAACAGCAAGCTAAAGCACTTGCGACTCTTGAAGATGAGGGCGATAGTCGCATATCTAAGAAATGGAAAAATGATAAAAGCAGTCTAGCAGAATTTTGTGGTGTAAAAACAATGAAAAGGTGAATAAAATAATCCAAATCTTTTCAATGTGAAAGGTCTGTGAATCAAGCACTTTACAAAAAGGTTTGGATTATATTTTTGTTTGGATAAAAACGGAAATCCAAACGTTTGGATTTCCGTTTAGAATTACAAGTGGTTAAGGAAGCACATTTACTGTTCAAGGTTATCGACCAAAGGTATAAGAACAACAAGCCCTTGATCTTTACCACTAACATAGAAGAACCTGACTGGCCTGAGTTCCTTGGCGATCCCATATCAACGAATGCTATCCTCGATCGTATCTTCCACCACTCCGTCATTGTACGGATCAAAGGTCCGAGTTATCGTAAATATCAAGGTGAACTCTTGCAGAACAAATACGGTGAAAATAAATCAAGCAATGCAGAATCAGGGTGATAAAACCTTAAAAACAGATACGAATGAAAAGGCACTGACAATAGTTGGTGCCTTTTTTAGTATCGCTAACTTGCTGATCATGATGAGTCTAACCTGCTCAATGCAGCGCATGATAAGTATTACTGTGTACTTTAGAATTATTGCTTGTTTTAAGTTGAAAATCGAACATGAGAATCTTTACCAGAATAATGCAAAAACCTGTGCTCTGTACCCCGCAGCTGGTCAACATCTCCAAAGGGTGGTATCAAAATGTTCAATTTGGTGGTAACGTTTTAAACCCTCGTTATAACATTGGAAACACCCTGTAAGTTTACACCATGTTTAAACCGATACAAAAAATGAAGAGCTAGCGTTTGGCTAACTCTTTTATTTTCAGCTTGTGGGACACACGGGATTCGAACCTGTGACCTCTTGCCTGTCAAGGACTGGAATCCTTTTCCAGGAACTTGTACCTGTCTGTCTCTCTTTAACTTAGAAAATTAAATAACTGTTGCTTAAGTCATGTTTTATACCTGTTTTACTATTTAAGGGCAGAAAAAAAGGCAGATTATTCTCATTGGGTCCCTAGAATAGTTCTACCTTTGATTACCCCCTTGAACTAAACAGATTAGCTATGACTATCAAGCATACTATTCCTGCTCTTATTGTCTATGTTGCTCTTATGTTTTGTGGCTGTTCATCAGACATTGATATCCTGACTCAAGATTATAAAACAGTTCCCGTAATAACCACCCTGATCAATCCGTGGGATTCTATTCATTCTGTCCGTGTTCAAAAAACGTTTCTAATTCGTAATAAAGATGGAGCAAAACTTCAGGACAGTGATTCTCTCTTTTTCGATAATGTTGAGGTTGGTATGAGCGGTATAAGGAACGATAAGGAAATCTTCAGTTATGACTTCCACAAAAAGTCTATTGACAAAGATGCTGGTAGATTTACAACGAATGATCACCACGTCTTCCAAATAAATAGAAAGCTACCCATTAGTTTGCCAAATCAAGATGGTGAATCTTTTGGAAATCCTGATATAGATTACTTGCTCCTTTCGATTAAGATTCATGATCTTGACACCCTCATCTCACGAAAAATACCGGTCTACTCGCCGGTCAAGATTTTTAACAAGCCCAAATCTGATGAGTTGATTCTATATGGTTATCGCTACTCTGAACTCTCATGGTACTGCTATTCAAAAACTGGAGATCGTCTTCAGGCTGGGGAGCTTGAATTGCGATTCAATATTCTGGAATTTGAAGGAGGAAACTCATTTGACAGGGTGTTCACCTATACCATTGATACTGCCGGTACATTTGAATTTAGGAAACCCGAATTATTGTATAACAGAATAATGATGAGCCTCGACTTGTCAAATCAAAACATTACTTCAAGAGTTTTTAAATCAATGGATATCAGGTGGACTTTAACCGAAGCATCATATCATGAGTATTCACGAATTCTTAATTATTGGCAAGGAATGATTGATTATCCCTATTCACAGATTCCTGGTATGTATGGAATGATCATTACTAAAGTGAAAGGGCAAATTGAAGGAATAAAATTGGCCAGGCAAACGATGGATTCTCTTTGTTATGGTGAGGCCTATAAACATTTGAATTTTAGAACCTGGGATACACCATGAGAACAGCATGGTCTTTTATATTGATATTACTATGTGCCTGTTCATCTGATTTGGACATCATATATGAGCATGAAACAGTTCCGGTAGTATATGCCATGATTAATCCATATGACTCAGTACACTATGTAAAAGTCCAAAAAACCTTTACACTCAACCACAAGAAAGATTGGGAGTATTTAAATAACGATTCCATACAATTTAAAGAGGTAGAGGTTTTTTTATCTGGAACAAAGAACGGTCAGGTTGAATGGACAATTGAGTTTTCTGAAAAACCTGTGGTACGAGAGACGGGTATTTTTCCGGCTGAAGGGGCAAAAGCTTTCGTGTATGAAGGATATCTTCCTATTGAATACGGTAGACCGGAGCAGGATAGCCTGGTTTTGGAAGTTATTGTCCATGATCTTGACTTGACCACTCGAGCAGCAGCTCCAATCCTGCATCCGGCAGAGATCATTAATTATAAATCAAGGTATTCAATTTACGTTTATGGTTCCTATCCGTCAGTATTTGCATTGTCTCCAACTGGGGACAACTATTACAATTCCAATTTTTCTGTCAGATACCAGCAGATTGAATTCAGGGTTCATTATAGAGAGGTTTTCGCAGATCACGAGGTAGTAAAAGAGCTTTGGTGGGCTACCTATGAGGGTTGGGATGATAATGCCTATTTTATTACCCCAACCCGCCTATTCAATCGGATTCTGAACAGTTTGGCTGAAGACGAGAACTTATTATATCGCAAATTAGACAGCATTGATATAGCCC
>JAYEFL010000014.1:0-5992 GCA_034658635.1 Bacteroidota bacterium
ATAATTAAGACCGAAGGCCTAAGACCTAAGACCGAACCAGAACGAAGACTAAAGACTAAAGAAAAGACATTCTTCGGTCTTAACTTTAGTCTTCAGTCTTAAATCTTAAGTCTAATTTAGGTCCCCGGATCAAGTCCGGGGCATGCTTAGGTCCCCGGATCAAGTCCGGGGCATGCTTAAAGGTTCTTAATCTCCCCAATCAAAGCCTGAATTGAATCCTTCGCATTCCCAAACAACATCCTGGTCTTATCATCATAAAACAGGAAGTTCTCAATAGCTGCATATCCTTTTCCCATTCCTCTTTTCATGACAATAATATTTTTGGCTTCCCAGGCTTTGATTACCGGCATGCCGTAAATCGGACTACCGGGATCGTCTTCTGCGGCTGGGTTAACTACGTCGTTGGCGCCAATAACTACTACAACATCAGTGTTTAGTAGCTCAGGGTTGATCTCATCACTTTCTATCAGTTTCTCATATGGGACATCGGCTTCTGCGAGCAATACATTCATGTGTCCGGGCATTCTTCCCGCAACCGGATGAATAGCATATTTTACAATCACTCCTTTATCTTCAAGGAGCTGTTCCATCTCATGGCAAATATGTTGGGCCTGAGCAACAGCCAATCCATAACCTGGCACAATCACAACCCTTTGTGAATAGCTGAGCAAAACAGCTGCGTCTGTGAGGGTGACTTCTTTTATTGCTCCTGCTTCTTTGTCTGCTGATTGTCCGCCGCCTCCGAAGGCTCCGATTATTACGTTAAGCAATGATCTGTTCATTGCCTTACACATCAGTATAGTTAAAATGGTACCTGCAGATCCAACCAGAATACCTCCGGTGAGCATTACCTGATTGTCGTACAGAAATCCTCCCATTGCTGCTGCTACTCCTGTAAAAGAGTTAAGCAGAGAAATAACGACCGGCATGTCTGCGCCTCCGATTGGCATTACAAAGAAAATACCATAGAGTAATGACAGGCTTAAGAGGATGTATGCCAGTGGCATGAGATCTGATGAGCTGTCTGGATTTAATGTCATGATATAAATAATAAATCCAAATATCCCTACCAGGAAGGCCATGTTGATATAGCGGATAAAGGATGCACGGATATCTCCAATCCTTCCATCCAGCTTTCCGAAGGCAATCATACTGCCTGCAAATGAGACACTTCCAATTACTAATCCGAGTAGAATGGCAATGGTATGACCGTTCATCATTCCGTGTTCAGCAATGAGTTCATGACTGATATGTGGGAATTCCATGAGCGATATTAAAGCTGCAGCTGCTCCACCCATTCCGTTAAATAGTGACACCAGTTGGGGCATGGCAGTCATTTTGACTTTCACAGCGATTAACCAACCGATGATAGTTCCGAGAGCTATTGCCGATAGAATCCAAACGATATTTCCTATGGGTTCTCCATCAACTTTATGGAAGAGGATAGTTGTGACAATTGCCATTACCATTCCGATTCCAGCCAGCATATTTCCACGACGGGCCTTATCAGGATGACTCAACATCTTCAATCCGAAAATAAACAAGACCGAAGCAATCAAGTAGCTGATCTCAAGTATAGATATTTCTGTTATTTCGTTCATTTTTCAATATTTTGTAGAATGCTCGCCTACCAATTGTCATCCTGAACTCGATTCAGGATCGCATGGGGAGGCTTCCATCTAGTTACTTCTTCTTCTTAAACATGTCTAGCATCCGATCCGTAACAACAAACCCACCCACAACATTCAAGGTTCCAAGCACAACAGCAAGGAAGCCCAGAATCATAGATGCGGTGGTTTCTGCATGTCCCATAACAATGATGGCTCCAATAATTACTACCCCGTGTATGGCATTTGCACCTGACATCAGAGGAGTGTGTAGCATTGCCGGAACATTGGATATCACTTCTATACCCAGAAAAATGGATAGGGCAATTATGAAAATTGCTTCTTTGTGTACTAATATAAATTCAAGTATACCTTCCATGGTTATTTAGTTTTGATTCATGATTTGTTTAACCCGCTCATTGTACAATTCTCCTGCATGCGTTATGCAGGTGCCGTGAACGATGTCATCATCGAAGTTCAGATTCAGATTGCCTTCATCATCAATTATTAGTGCTAAGAAATTCAATACGTTTTTTCCAAACATCCTGCTCGAATCAACCGGAATAGTCGATGCGTAGGCTGATTGGCCAATAATTGTAACGCCGTATTTCTCAATAGTTTTCTCGTTTTCTGTTAGCTCGCAGTTTCCACCGGTTGAGGCAGCCAGATCAATAATTACTGATCCTGGTTTCATCTGTTTAACAGTATCCTCAAACAGTAATACCGGAGCTTTTCGTCCCGGAATCTGTGCAGTTGAAATAATAACATCTGACTTGATTGCATGCTCCTGCACAATAGCCTGTTGTTTCTTCTTGTACTCTTCAGTTTGCTCAACGGCATATCCGCCGGCTGAGGCTTCATCTTTGGCACCTTCAACTTCAACAAATTTTGCACCCAGACTTTCAACTTCTTCTTTAACTGCTGAACGCACATCGAAAACCTCAACCCTGGCTCCCAATCTCTTAGCTGTAGCAACAGCCTGTAATCCGGCAACACCAGCACCAAGAATCAAAACTTTGGCAGGCGGAATTGTTCCGGCTGCAGTCATGAACATAGGGAAAAAGGTTGGCAGATGCATGGCAGCATCCAAAACAGCACGATAGCCTGCCGAAGTGGCCTGAGATGATAAAATATCCATTGCCTGTGCTCTTGAAGTTCTGGGAATGCTGTCTAAACTAAAGCTTGTAAGTTTCTTGTCAAGTAAGGATTGAACCATAGCTTTTTCTCCCAGGGGATTTAGCACACTTAGCAGTACCTGCCTTTCAGATAATGAATTAAGATCTGTATCAGAAGGAGGACTGATTTGCACAACTAAATCAGCATTTTTCATAATTTCCTCACGAGAGGAGATTTTTGTGCCAATAGCAAGATATTGTTCATCGCTAGCAAAGGAAGAGTTACCTGCACCCGATTCAATTAATACATCAACCTTCTTCTTAATCAATGCAGTAACAGCTTCTGGCATAAGGGCAACACGGCTTTCGTTTGGCTTTTCTTTTAGTATTCCAATAATCATGGTTGGGTTTAATTTGATCGTATGACAACAAAGATGCAAACTTGTTTAATTTTTTTAATTATTTATCTAACTTTGACGCCGAAATAGCAAATAGTCTATAATGTCAACAGCTGAAAATCATACACAATTGTACATCATCTCCAGAATGTATAGTATGATAATGCTAATGGGGTAGGTTGAGGCCTTCCCCGTTATTCCTTATTCCGTTATTCGGTTATTCGGTTATTCGGTTATTCGGTTATTCAGTTATTCAGTTATTCCGTTAAACTTCCCCGCACATGTCAATTGTTTTAAAAATTGGAGGTTCCAATCTCCGTGATGCAGATAGTCTGCGACAGATTTATGAGCTCATTAGAAGCTATAAGCAACCAGTTGTTTTGGTGGTTTCTGCTTTTAATGGTCTTACTGATAAGTTATTTGAGTTTGTTAAGGAAACTAGTAAAACTGCTGACTCAATACATAACTTCCTTTATGAATTGCAATCAAAATATGATTCTATTTTATTGCATGAGATAACTAACCGAAAACTTAGAGATGAGGTGCTTGATATTTATCAAGCTCGACTTTCAAGGCTTGAAGATTTATTGTTGGGATCATCACTGATTGGAGGGGTTCCTGATTTTATTGAAGATGAGATTGTTAGCTTTGGTGAGCGCTTTAGTTCTCTGTTTATATCGGCGTATTTGAGACAACGAGGTATCGAAATAAAAGAATTGTTGCCGGAGGATATTGGATTTGAGACCAATGGGTCTTATCATAATGCCAGTGTAAATATTGAGAAATCTGCTCTCAGGCTTAAGAATTTAGATCTTTCACTCAGCTACGTAATACCGGGGTTTTATGGTATGAGTCCTGATAATAAAATCACTGTTTTTGGTCGTGGGGGAAGTGATTATTCTGCAGCGGCAATTGCAGCATGCCTGAATGCCAGCTCTCTTGATGTTTGGAAGGATGTTGATGGCTACCTTAGCGGTGACCCTGTGAGGGTTAGCAAGCCTAAGAAAATTCAAAAGCTGAGCTATACTGAGGCTGCAGAATTATCCTATTTCGGAGCCAAAATTCTTCATCCCAGAACAGTTGAGCCTTTGAAATCACTGGAGATTCCTATTCGGATTTTTAATTTTAAACAAACCGGATCAGTGCCTGTGCCTTATACAATCATAGGACCATCAGGCAAGGCCGATGATTTTGGGATGAAGTCTGTTACGTTTACTGAGGATATCCGAACTTTAACACTCAGAGGTGCCGGCGTTGGAATTACTCCGGGCATCCTTTCTAAAGTCACAAATACTCTTGAGCAGGGCAGGGTAAATATTAAATCAGTTATTACTACCCAGGTCGCTATTAGCCTGTTACTAAGTAGCTCAGACCTGGATGTTTCTCACAGACTGATTGAAGAGATGAACATTCCCGGAATCGATCTGATTGATGAATCAGAAGAATTAAGTCTGATTGCCGCTGTAGGTGAGGGGATTCTGGATCAACCTGGTATTGCTGCAAGCATATTTTCAGCAGTTGCCAGAGAAAATATCAATATTAAGTTTATCAGTTTTGGTGCATCAAGAGTTGCGATATATTTTCTTGTCGGAATAAAAGATCGGGATATCGCTTTGAATGCCATCCATAATGAATTATTTTGCAAATAGATATGATTATGAACCGACATTTTGAAACTTTACAAATACATGCTGGATACACGCCAGATTCGGAAACGCTGAGTGCTGCTATCCCGCTACATCAAACTGCTGCTTACGTCTTCAAAGACACTCAGCATGCAACTGATTTATTCGAGTTGAATGCAGAAGGACATATTTATTCGCGTATCTCCAATCCTACTGTGGGTATTATGGAGCAAAGATTAGCTGCTTTGGAAGGTGGCATTGGTGCTCTGGCAGTTTCTTCCGGACATGCAGCTCAGTTTCTGGCAATAAATAATCTTATCCAGCCGGGAATGAATCTGGTTTCGTCACCGTATCTGTATGGGGGAACTATTTCTCAGTTTAAACTGACATTCAAAAATATTGGAATTGAAGTCAGGATTGCTGAATCAGCAGAGCCAGAAGCTTTTGAAGCATTAATTGATGAGAACACACGTGGATTATACATGGAGACGATTGGTAACCCTGGTTTTGTTGTTCCTGATTTTGAGGGCTTTGAATTACTTTCTGAAAAGTATGAGATTCCGATTGTAGTGGATAATACTTTTGCTGCTGGGGGATACTTGTGCCAACCACTTCTCAAAGGAGCTCATATTATTGTTGAATCAGCAACCAAGTGGATTTCTGGCAATGGAACCTCGATTGCAGGTGTAATAATTGATGGCGGAAACTTCAACTGGTCTAATGGCAAGTTTCCGCAGTTTACTGACCCGGCACCAGAGTATCATGGAATAAATTTTCATGAAACATTTAAGGAGGCAGCGTTTATTACACGTGCCAGAGTAATAGGATTAAGGGATTTTGGCTCTTCATTAAGCCCATTTAATGCTTTTATGGTGCTCCATGGTATGGAAACGCTTTCCCTGCGGATGGATCGTCATTGCTCAAATGCTCAAACTCTTGCGGAGTTTCTGCTACAACATCCTCAGGTGGAGCAGGTTTCATATCCCGGACTTCCATCGGACTCTAATCATGAAAACGCTAAGAAGTATTTACGCAATGGTTTTGGTGGGGTTTTAAGTTTTTCTGTAAAAGGAGGAAAAGAGAATGGATTAAAAGTAGTAGACAATCTGAAACTTGTTAGTCACCTGGCAAATGTTGGAGATGCAAAAACTCTTATCATCCAGCCAGCTGCAACCACTCACCAACAATTGAGTGCCGAGGAGCAAAGAGCTGCCGGAGTATTACCAGGATTGCTAAGGGTGTCAGTC
>JAYEFL010000015.1:0-5939 GCA_034658635.1 Bacteroidota bacterium
CCGGCCGGTTAATATTCCATACCTGGTTGGTGTGCATACAGCTGAAGGACTATGGGCATCAGTGAAAATCATTCCATTCTCACTAATCTTGTCCATGTTAGGAGTCGGGATCTTACTCTCAGAATTAAGACAGCCCAAATCACCGTATCCCATATCATCAGCCAGAATATAAACAATATTGGGAAGATCTTCTTTTGTACGCGCACAAGAAAGCATGCCAAATACACCTAATACGAGTAATGCAAGTGTAATGGAACGAGTCGATTTTGTCATATTATGGATTGCATTAAGGATTTCTTATTGGTTTAGCGTACCATGTTGTCGCATTTCCAAAGTCATTTTAAGGTCAAATTCCACCAGGAGCTGATGAAGAGAATCTGCCAGGTCAGGATATTGCCTGATTAGATTATACTGTTCACTGATATCCTCTTCAAGGTTGAATAAGAAGGATGTATCTGCCAAATGCCTGTACTTCCATTCATCGACACGTATGCCTTCAATAATCCCTCTTGAGGAATAATAGAAGAAAGGAGTGGATTCAGGAGCTTCTCCAGTAATGAATTCTGAAAGTCGACTTTGTCCGTCAATCTCAAGATTCGGAGAATTTAAGCCACATAAATCGACTAATGTTGGAAGAATATCAAGACTGCTCCAAACAGTTTGATTTACACCACTCTCAGGTTTTGCTGATCCAGGCCAATGAATAATGCAGGGTTCACGCATTCCTCCTTCCCAGGTACTACCTTTCCCACCTCTTAATGGTCCAGCTGAACCTCCATGAGTTTTAAAAGGAAGCCAGGGGCCGTTATCTGAAGAAAAGAAGACAAAACTATTATCCAGAATATTATTTTCTTTCAGCGTTTTCATTATTTGTCCGGTACTCCAATCTATTTCTTCAATCACATCGCCATACAGACCTCTTCTTGATTGTCCGGCAAAAGAATCAGATGCATAAATTGGTATATGGGGCATAGGATGAGCTAAATAAATGAAGAAGGGTTCATCCCTATGTTGTTCAATAAAGCTTATACAACGCTCTGTCAAGTTTTTTGTAAAATATCGTTGATCAGGATCCAGTTCAATGGTATCATTACCCTCCATCAGAGGCAGGTAATATTGATATTTCATATTCCCTCTTATATTTTGTTCCTTCTTACTCATATCATTGCTGAATGGCAAGCCATAATACTCGTCAAATCCATTCTGAAGTGGAAGGAAAGGAATCTGGTGACCCAAATGCCATTTTCCATAGCAGGCTGTATTGTATCCTGCTTCTTTAAATAATTCTGGCAGCAATTTCTCATCAGGATTTATTCCATATTTGTATGGAGGGAAAATAACATGCTTGTGCAAATCAAGACGTTTGGGATAAGAACCTGATAGAAGACTGGATCGACTGGGACTGCAAACAGGGCTTGTAACGTAGAACTGAGAATATTTTACTCCATCTACTGCCATTTGATCAAGATTGGGAGTTTGGATGACCGGATTGCCGTAACAAGCCAAATCGCCATATCCCATATCATCTGCAAAAATCAGAATGACGTTAATTTGGTCTTGTTCTTTTATACAAGTGGTAAAACTTAACAGGAAGGCGATTGTTAGTAGAGCATAGGTTTTCATAGTATCGCAATTTACCATATAATTCTGTAGCAAATAGAGTAATTTTTAGTCAAATTGGTTCGTGAATTGGTTCTGTATTAAGAAAGTCTATTTTTGTAAAAAAGGAATTATGGAAAATTTTGAATTTTATAATCCGGTAAGGATACTATTTGGCAAGGGAAAGATTTCTGAAATTGCCACACACATACCTTCAAAGGGGAAAATTATGCTCTGTTATGGTGGGGGAAGCATTCACAAGAATGGAGTTTATAAACAGGTTATTGCTGCACTTGGCGATAGGGATTTTATTGAATTTGGTGGGATTATGCCAAACCCTGAGTTTGAATACCTTCTGCCTGCAATCGAAATAGTTAAAAATGAGAACATTGAATTCCTTCTGGCAGTTGGCGGAGGATCTGTCATTGATGCCACAAAATTTATAGTTGCTGCCGCAATATTTGAGGGGAATGATCCCTGGACAATTTTATCAGAATTTGCGGCAGTGAAATCTGCGATTCCTTTTGGCGTGGTGTTGACACTACCCGCCACCGGAACAGAAATGAACGGTAATTCTGTTATAACCAAGGCTGAAACGCAGGATAAACTGGCTTTTTCTAGTCCCCATGTATTACCGCAATTTTCGGTTCTTGATCCGGAGCTTACATATTCATTACCCCAAAAGCAGGTTGTAAATGGAGTGATTGATGCCTTCATTCATGTGATGGAGCAGTACCTGACTTATCCCTCAGATGCACCAGTGCAGGATGCCTATGCTGAAAGTCTTTTGAACATTTTGAAAGATGAAGGATCTAAGGCTAATAAATTAGAAAAGCCTGATTACAATAACAGGGCGAATATCATGTGGGCTGCTACAAATGCTCTGAATCACTTTTTGTCGATGGGCGTTCAAACCGATTGGTCTACTCATGTTCTGGGACATGAACTAACAGCTCTGCATGGGCTTGATCATGCAGTGACTTTGGCTATTGTTTTACCAGGAGTGATGGAAGCAATGAAAGAACAAAGGAAGGAAAGACTGCTTCAATATGCTGAGAATATTTGGGGACTTACCGGTTTTGACCATAATCTTGTAATTGAAGAATCCATTCGCAATACTGAACAATTCTTTTTAGATATGGGCGTGAAAGTAAGGTTGTCTGACTATGATATTGGACAAGAAACGATTGAGATGATCCTCGAAAGGTTTAAGTCTCGCGGGCTTACTTATCTTGGGAGATGCGAGGATGTACACCTTGATCATGTCAGAAATATCCTGGAATCCAGATTATAGGGTCATGAAAAAATGAAATAAAGGCATATCATAATAACGAACAGGATAGCAGAAAGAATCCTGGGATCAGACCATCCTGTGATTTTCCCTTTAGTAAGAACATGAATCGGTTTTTCGAAAACCAAACCTTTAATTTTCTCCCGATCAGGTTTAGGAGTAAGCAAACTCACTATCACATATATTGTACTGAGGAAAACAAATAGCCACCAACCCTGCATCATATAAGGAATGCCCAGGTTATCTGTAATTGGTTTAACTCCTTCTCCAAAAATCCCTTCAAATGCCGGAAAATCAACCATGAATACTAATGCGCCAGCAATAAAACCGGTAATAATCGTCACCAAAGAAGCTTGTTTGGTTCCTCTTTTCCAGAACACTCCCCATATGAAAATTACAGCAATGGGTGGTGCCAAAACTGATAAGATGGTGTTAATCGCATCAAATATGCTTCTGAACCTTTCTATCATAGGAGACCAGGCTATTGCAAGCAGCATGACAACGATAGCTGTCCACCTTCCTATTCTTACGAGCTGCTGATCATTAGTCTTGGGTCTGATTCGTTTAACGATATCTACTGAAACAAGGGTTGCACTTGAATTAAGAGCTGCAGCAATAGTGCTCATTAGGGCTGCCAATAAAGCAGCAGTGAGTACCCCCTTTAATCCTGTTGGCAATAGTTGATTAATAAGCACCGGCAATGTGTCATTGGCATTATCACCAATAATATCACTGAAAAGGGCATAGGCCAAAATGCCAGGAACTACCATAATAAAAACGGGCAGTATTTTAATAAAACCGGCAAAAATAGGTCCTATTTGTGCGTCACGGAGTGTTTTGGCTCCCAGCACCCGTTGAACTATGGTTTGATCAGCGCACCAATACCACAGACCAATGACCGGATATCCCAGTATAATTGAGTACCAGGGTAAATTCGGACTACTTTCAGCACTTCTTAACAGTACTAGCTGGTCAGGACGCAGGGCTTCTTTAAGCTCAGCCATGGTGCTTATTCCTTTATCCGGCAGGGCAAATACTGCTATGATTGCCAGAATACTTGCTCCTCCAATTAAAACGATAGTTTGTATGGTTTCTGTTACAACTACGGATTTCAAACCTCCCATAACTGTATAAATAGAAGTGATAATGGAGATAATGATAATTGAGTACCATTTATCTATTCCAAAGAAATTTTCAAATACCACAGCTCCTGCATAGAGGCTTATACCAATGTGCATGAACAATGCGCCTACGATTGCCATAAAGGCCAGAAAGCTCCTGGATGCTCCGCTGTAACGTCTTTCAAGAAACTCTGGTAAGGTTGAGATTTTGTTTTTAAAATAAAACGGAGCGAAAACCAATCCGAGAACAATCAGGAGAAATGCTGCCATCCATTCAAAATTACCCTGAACCATCCCATCCCTGTATCCGGCTGCAGCCAACCCAACCAAATGAATGGTTGAAATATTCGAGGCAAATAAGGCAGCGCCAACAACAGCCCAATTTAGTGATCTGCCAGCTAGAAAATAAGAGTTGGATGTCATTTTTTGTCGTCGGGCAACCCATACTCCAACAAGTAGTATTCCTACTAAATATAAAATAATGATAGCCAGATCAAGAAATGGAATTGAAATACCTCCGTTCATTTAAGTTTTGTTTTGTTTGATTTATGAAATTACAATCCAGCTGCAGTATTGTCAATAGTAAAAAATAGAATTCTGCCTCCCAGTTCAGCCACAAAGGCTGCTATCAATGCAATACTTATTGGCCAAAGTAATACTGAGCATTTTGTCATCGTTGAACGTATTACAAATAAGCTTCTGAATAAAGTTCCAAGAGTAATTAACAGGAGCAAGATACGACCATAAAAAATCCATAATAAATCGTTGAACATTATGCTCAGGCTTTCTTGTTCGCCAATATTCATATTATCCAAATTATTGATCATCAGGGGTAACAACACCAAAAGATACAATACAATAATTGCTGAGATTCCAGCTAATGCCCGCTGACTGGAGAAGCTGCCTGTTTTTGAAATTAATAGAAGTAATAGGATGGATCCCAGAAGAAAGGTTGTGCCAAAAAAAGATAGCGGTGTATAAATGGTATTCCAAATGGGATATGGGTCTTGCATATACAATCTAGACATGGAAATAATAAGCGCTATGCCAGACATGCTACTCAAATCCAATAGGATTTTTTGAATTCTTCTCCATGAGGCTTTGGTCGAACTTGTAAAAATCAGAAAGACAAGCAATGTAATGAGGTATATAACCACGCACAAAATCTCGAATCTTAATCGAGAGAACTCAGTACTCGTAGATTTAATGATGCTGAGTGGCTCTCCAATGTGCAAAAATGAAAGAATAGCTGCAATTAATCCGAATCCTAAAGCAATTAAAGGGATGCTAATAAGTGATTTGCTAATTTTGCCACGACTGTTAAATGCAGGCCAGAAGATGAAAGCATTAAACAGAACTGTTAGCCCAACAGAGACTTGCATTAAGAGAGTAAATCCTAATAAAGGCAGCTCATTAATTATCATTCCGTTTCAGGTTTGAGACGGCGATAAATATAGTCAATCTTTTATTGTAAGCGATTGGAAATAGTCGATAATCTTTAACTGTAAAAGGTTTTTGATTTGCTTTATATCTTGTTTGCTGCCCAATTCTTTCTCTAAAGAAGTGACTCCTTTATCCTCAAAACCACAGGGATTAATATAGCCGAAATACTTAAGGTCGGTATTTACATTTAAGGCAAAGCCGTGCATTGTAATGTGCCGGCTGCCTTTAACACCCAAAGCACAAATCTTCCTTGCAGAAGAGGAGTCTGGCTCTATCCAGACTCCGGTTGCCCCTTTTAGTCGCCTTGCCTCAATTCCCATATCCTTGAGAAAGAGAATTATTGATTCTTCAATGCCAAATACATATTGTTTCAGGTGAATGCCAAAATGCTCCAGATCAAAAATAGGATATCCAACTATTTGTCCCGGACCATGATACGTGATATCCCCACCGCGATCTGTTTGATAATATGTTGCATTTATTTG
>JAYEFL010000016.1:0-5928 GCA_034658635.1 Bacteroidota bacterium
GGAGAACTCGTAGAAAGCGAAGTTTCACAGAAATTCGGAATTTCCGAATTTCAGCAAAAAGCACCAATTCATTATAATCTTGATGTTATTATTTCTGTTGGCTATCGTGTAAAATCACCGCAAGGCACACAGTTTCGTATTTGGGCAACAAAACGCATACACGAGTACATTGTTAAAGGTTTTACTATGGACGATGAACGCCTGAAACAACACGGAGCACGTTCGCGATATTTCGAGGAACTTTTACAACGTATTAGAGACATACGAAGTAGTGAACGAAATTTTTACCAGAAAGTAACAGATATATACGCCACAAGTATTGACTACAAAAATAATGATGAGCAAACTAAACTATTTTTTGCTACCGTTCAAAATAAAATGCACTATGCAGTTCACGGATTGACCGCAGCGGAAATGATTAAAAGTAGAGTTGATGCATCTAAACCATTTCTAGGATTAACCAACTTCAAAGGAAATTACATCATACAAAAAGATGTTGGGATAGCAAAAAACTATCTCTCAGAAGATGAGCTTAAACAATTGAACTTAATCGTTACTCTATATCTTGATTTTGCAGAATTACAAGCGACAAATGGACGATTAATGAAAATGAATGATTGGATTCAGAAATTGGATGACTTTTTAAAAATTAGTGAAAAAGAATTATTGAAAAATGCAGGAACTGTAAGCCATAAGCAAGCAATTGAAAAAGCAAACGAAGAATACAAAAACTATAGAGAAACAGAGGATAAAAAATACATCTCTGACTTTGACAGGGAAATAAAAAAGCTAATAAAAGAAAATAAGAAAAAAAAGTAAGCCAGCCCCAAAGCAGGGTCAACACATTTAAATTTTTAGGATTTTTAGAAGGAATTTATTATCCCAGGCCGCTACCAGCCGCTTGCTCTTGATACTCATGTTTTTTGACTTCTCTGATTTGAGCAGGTTTAAGGCAATTTTTTCTATGAGAGCATAGTTATTAGCAGCTTGTCCATTTCTCTTTCTTTGTGCGTCTTCCCTGAAGGTTACATCCAGTGTCCAATGCAGTGAGTTTTCTACTCCCCAGTGTTGCCGGATGAAGGAGTTGAAGCTTTTCGCATCTGCCTGAACACTACTGATATATAATCGTATATCAGATGTTTTCTTGCCATTTATCTCTCTCGTGGCCGAAACACGAGCCAGGCTATTGAGTCCTTTCCATTGTTCTTTTGTATCAAGAAAATTCAGTTTATTGATCACCTCACATTTCCTTGTCTCTATTCTGCCATGGCCTTTCTCGATGGTTTCATCTGTAGAATCAGGTTGCTGCCTCTGGAAGGTATGCTGGACATCTTCTTTCAGAGATCCCTGGTTCCCTTTTAAAGCAAGTATATAATCTGCCTCTTTGTTAATAATTGTTTCGGCTATTTTTGTCTGGGTACCCATTGCATCAATTGTAATGATGCACCCTTCAATATTCAGCATATTTAGTAGTTTGGGGATGGCCGTGATCTCATTAGATTTCTCGCTGGTCTTAATTTGCCCCAACACTAATTGATTGCTGTTTGCCCAAGCTCTTACAATATGGATGCCCAATTTGTCGTGATAACTGTCTTTTGAACCTCGCATAGTCTTGCCATCTATGGATATGACCTCTCTTGTAATATCTACATCTTTTAACGATTGTACCCATTGTACAAATAACTGCTCAAACTTATCTGGGTGAATAAGCGAGAAAACCCTGTTGATCGTATCATGAGATGGTATGCCGTTTGGCAATTTGAGGATCTTCGATAAGAAATCCTTTTTGGAATTGCCAAACATTTCAATTGAATTCCATGACTCAGCCCCACATATAACCGCTATAATGCTTAAAACGATAATATCTATTAGCAAATGTTTCTTGTTTCTGTGGATACGTGGGTCTGGCAGTTGACTGAAATAGTGGTGAAGAGATGTTTCCATTTTGTCTAGATTTTTATGTCTACACAAAAATCGTCAACCATATGCTTAAAATCCAGCAATTAAGGCGGCTAACAATCAACCACTTACGAAAACTTACTCACATATAGATAGAAAAATGTTATTTTTACGAATCCACAAACCCCCGGATGTTAATAAGCCCAACAGAATTGTTAACATCAACTCATTCTCAGACTTTTATATGCGTTGACCCTGGGCCTAATACCCGGGATACCGATCCCACCACTCATCATTGGTATTGAAGCTATCGCTTTTGCAACCGGCATGAAGATCTTCTCCGATCTGTCTGACGATATCGGCAGATCGGAGATTATTAATCCATTCCTGGGGGATAACATCAAGGCCATTGATGAGACCAAGGATATTGCCAGTAATAGAACCAGTGCTATCTGAATCTCCGCTATGATTGACGGATGCTAATACACCTTGACGGAAATCATAGGGATAGCTTAAACAGCAAAGTAAAGATATGGCTAAGGCCTCTTCTCCCACCCATCCTTGTCCCAGCTGGGGAATGAGGTTGGACAGAGCAAGACTGGAAACACTTGCTGATGATTGAGTTTGATCATACAATTCAAGGGCTTGAGTAGCTGCTTGTAACATTTCTTCGTGACCTAACCATTCTTGCAGGATCTCTAATGAAACCATTATGGCATCCCTTAATTTCTGTCCAACTGCAATTTGCTGAATGATGACGGCAAATACACCGGCACTTAGGTAGCCTGATGAATGTCCGTGGGTAAGTGCTCCCAGATCACATGCGATTCTGAAGGCCTGTTCCAGATCATCATACATTAATCCTACCGGAGCCATTCGCATCACAGCCCCACAGCCTTTACTATTATTCAATAGGCCTTCAACTGTTCCAGGAACCCCTGATTGTAAGGAGTTTAAGCAAGTGCTTCCTGGTGCACGAAATTTAAAAAGATCCCTCTCTTTGATCAGCCAGCCAGACTCCAGATCATATGTACCCCAACCTTCAGGAATCGATCTGGATGTCATCTGTAAACTCACCTTGGCAATCTGCGAATTCACAATAATTTGTCAGGCCTTCCGGCCCATGGATGTTTCTGATTTCAGTGATTGACAGAAATTCGATTGGGGCACAGAAGGCATCACTTATGGCGCCTCCAAGAAGACATGCTGTGAAGTGATTTTGTGAAAGGTGGTATTTCATTGGATATCTGTATGCAACTAAATCCTTGGAGGCTGATATCTACTTATAATAAATCGAAAGCTTAGCGTATTGGGTTCTAATTTCTCAATCTTCTAATCATCCTCCTCACCTAAAAACTCCCTTATTGTTTCCTGATCAATTGGCAAAGGATCTGTGTGGATTTCTGATGGGTTCATAAAAGCTGCCTTTTGATAAGTTAGAGACTTAATCTCAGCTATTGATGCTGTGCGACCTAAGAGAGCAGCATCGTTTCTAAGCTCTGATAATTTTTTAAACCTATTTTTCATATTTGACCTGCCATAATCAATTATCACTTGTTGAGCAGATTTTTCAAATCTAACCCCCTCATCCTTTTGAAATAATATCTTCAATTCAGCAATTTCTTTTTCTGAAAGTTTACCTTTCAATAGTTCAAAGATTTTATTTTCCAACTTGTCACTATCCATGATGGGTCAGTTTTGATTGTTATTGTAATATTCAATTGCGATCTCCTTTAATTGTTCTTTACACCTGTATTTTCTTCGCCTTGCGTTTTCAAGTGTTTTTAAAAATGGGCACTCTTCTAGAATCTTCTTCATCCCAAGGTTTCTATAAAAATATGCCTCTAAAACTAACTTGCACTGTTCGCTAATCTCATCAAATGCTGATACTACGCATTTATGCATAGGCTCGTCATTAAAAACATCATCAATATCAGGAAAGATCTCATAATACTCAGGATCTATATTCACTATTATCTTTTTCTTCTTGTTCTTATTTAGCCATGCAAATTTGCAAATCTTCTTTAAATAGGCTAATAATTGACCCTGCTCCGTATATGCCCCGTCTCGAATTTTCTCAATTGCAATTATAATAGAATCCTGAAGATTATCCTCTGCTTTGTGCCTGTCCCGTATCAAATATCGGTTATAGGCTAAAAGGGTATCATAATATCGAATATATAACAAATTTTCTGCTTGCATATTACCATTTTGAATATATGAAACAAGTATTTCATCATTCAGTTTATTGCTTAATAACAGAGTCCTTGTCATATATATGTCATTAATTCATCATTGTCCCCTTGAATCAAAATAAATTATGCGTTCTTAGAATAATCACGATATCTCTTCGCGTGAAATCAAAATTTTTTGCATACTCAAAAATGCAGTCCAACTCACTTTTTTCAATTACACCATTGGATGCTGCAACCACCAATAGACATCTGATAATGGGAACAAGAATCTGTTGTGTATGATGGTTCTTTTTTGAAACATCTATGCTCTCAACAATCAACTTCTTCATTTTTGCCAAAGTAGCATCTGGATCATCAAGATCTTTGAATTCTTTTGCCAAATTAATATAGGTGCTTTTCGAGGAATCTTGTAAAACCTTTCCCAAACTGATTATTTCTTTCTCATCAATATAACCATCTGACATAGCAACTGCCAAAGCCATTCTTGTGAGCACCTCATGTCCAATAATATGTTCGGTATTCATCTCAGGATATATAGCAAGTACTTTGCTGAAAACCATATCGTTGAACTCCAATAATACCTTCTGATGTTTAGCATCATCCAAATCAACACCGAAATGCCTGGTTATTTGGCATTCAACTATAGCATTTATAATCTCAACCCTGAGAGGTGTTAATGGGTGTGTTGACTTTTCCCCTACAAACAAGTGGTCATTTGCTAAGGCTTGGTATTGCTTCCTTGTTTGATCAATTAGCATTGAAATATTGAACTTAGTATGCGTTGTATCGAACAAGCCGGTTGAGTGTTTAAGAATTGCCGATGCATAAGCTTTATGATTAAAATTATTTGCAGCAAGCCCCACAATATCGGCTGAAATCTCAGATAATTGGGAAAACCGTATAAGATCAATCTTTAGTCCCTCCACTTCATGTAAAGAAAAAGAGTGGGTTAGAATTTCGTGAACAGGGATTTCCAAGTATCCAAAAACATAATGAGCAATTTCATGTCCAATAATTCCTGTCTGTTCATCATTTGTAAGATTGTTAAAGAAGTGTTGGCTCACAAATATCAAAAGCATATCATCCCTGCTCTCATATCTTGGCATACACATGACATTGAAAATACTGGATTGGAATAGCATTACTCTAATGCTTAAATCCAAATCCAGGTTCCTTTTGACATTATTAAGTATAAATTCTACCTCATAATGATCTGTGACTTCTATTGAGGAGCTGATTAAGGAATAATAATTCTCGTCCAGATGATCCTGTCTCAGCTTGAAAAAGGACATATCGTTTTCTAGTCTATTGATGGCATCCTTTACTCTGATGGAATATTCAAGCTCTTCAGCCAACCGAAGTGAATGTATGTCTACTTTTTTCAAAGCCATTGTAGAAAAAATGTTTATTGTTCAGGTAGCAGATCTATTCATAAAAATACCAATTTATTCAATCGACTCAAACTTTTTTGGCCAAATTTGGGGGACATTCATGAATTCATGACATATAGCTAGTGAACCCAAATGCTAAACGTTATGAATTATAACAAAAACCAACCAAATCAATCTGACTATCCAGTTAGTCACAGTAGACATTCTCACAAACGTGCTTCACAGAGGGCAATCACAGATGAGGATATTCAATTTGCATTAGACGCCTCTCAAAGTTTCTTCAAACAGGGACTAATTTTTCATGTCGTCAAGGATAAACTTATTTCTGATAAAATCTCTGAAAGCATGAAAAAGAGGATTCAGCACATGGTAATTGTAATTGCAGGAGATAGTAATCAGATTCTTACTTGTTATAAAAGTCGCAAGGCAATGCACCACATTAG
>JAYEFL010000017.1:0-5905 GCA_034658635.1 Bacteroidota bacterium
TTCATTCCCTTTCATGTTTTGCATAGTCTCAACATGACCATATTTGAATGTTTGGAAATTTTCCGATTGATCAGATTCCAGGCTTTCTTTCAATAATACAGGGTCACCAATTAAATTGTCCTTTCGCATAACCATAACTACTACAAGGAGTAGCAGGGTAGATTTCCTTTTTTTTAACATCAATCTTTTCTATTCTGTTATAAGTATCTGCCCAATCCCATGACCAATATCCATGTATCCAAATATCTTCTGTCTTGTGCCAGCGTTCTGGTCGATTGGTATTATATGTAAACCTGCAGTAATGTTTACCAACCGAAATACCAAAACGTTTATGAGGAAAATTTCCTTTAAATATCAGGTTTGTTCCGAATTGTGGCACATCAGCGATTTCCAGCCAGTCTTCATTTGGATAACGGGCTATTGTCATTGCTTCATCGTTAAAAAACAATTCCATTGCCAGCGGTGTATGTGGATGAAAAATCAAGCCTTTCGGTGATTTCTGTATATCACAAACCAGGATTGAATCATGATAAGTTTTATCAATTCGTTTTAATATCTCAGCATCTCTGATTTTCCTAAAACCTGATATTGTTTTCCCACCTGAAAAAATAACTTTCTCTCCCGGATAGGAACGCCAGGTAATGGGAGCATTCAGTTCTCCCGAGTCTTCCGTGGTCAATTTGAATGTCTCTGATATTGAATAACTGCCTTCACGTATATAAACGCTTACTCCATTGGCAGGCAATTTGCCCGTCTTTTTCAACTCACGAGTTGTTTCCTGTGCTTTCTGGAAAGTTGCAAATGGACCGTCGGTGTCATTTTTGTTCGGTTCTGCTAATTTCCCTGTCCAGCTATCATTTCCGGATGGAGCGACAAAAAAGGCATTATCTGCGATCTTCTCGGAGGAGCATCGACAAAGAAAAAACAAAACAAATACAGTAAGTATAATCTTTAAAGGTTTCATAATTACAACCTGAACTTATGCTTCCCGGCCTTGATTTTTTTTGTCACTGTTTTTTCCCCGTTGTTGATTATTAAAATGAAGGATTTTGATGTTTGTGTTGTAATCTCAATTCGGTCATCTAATGATTCCCTTTGATTACAGAATAGTTCGATGGGTGCGTTGCCAAAAAGCAGATTCCTGACCCCCAATTTCTCTGTGGAGAGTAAATTCCAATAAACGGTATTTGCCGGAACATCCAATGTGATACCGATATAATTTTCGATCAATTCTGTAATGGGGCCTACAGCCGACCATCCGACAAAATCAGGTCTTGCCAGATTGCCTTTTTCAGCAGCTTCAGGGGCATAGTTCTCCCAAACTGTGCCGGTCTCTTTGAAAACTGCTGACATATTATCTAAATGATTACAGACGATTTCTCTGGATAGCTGATGGCGGTTGTTTGCATTCAGACCTTTAACAATCATGTGGTTAGTGGGCGACCAGATGCTGCCCAACCAATAGTGGCCGGTATCTACATATTTAGGATCATCGGCAGCGAGTGTTGGTACACGGTGTGGGCGGTTAAACGAACTTGTGTCATTAAGGTGAGACACTAATTTGTCAACTTGATTTTCATTTGTAATACGTGCCCAGAGAGGCCAGAAGGAAGCCACTGTTTTTACTTTAAGAAATGAATCATCTTTGTCCAGATCCCAATAAATCCCGTCTTCTTCGCACCACATGCTTGAATTAATCAGTTGTTCAAGTTCTTCATAAAGATCCTGGAATTCCTTCTCGATCTCCTGATCGCCAACAACGCGTGCTAATTTCACTATATAGTAAGCTGACATGGCTTCGATGGCGTCATAATCTATCCAACTGTGAGGTGGATAAGGTTTGTCGGCAATACTGCGCGGTGAGTTGTCCATGCCGCTTCCCCAGCCCGACCACCAATAGTGTCCATTGGTATGACGACGGTTTTGTTTCACCCAGTTGGAGTACTTTTTTAAAATGGGTAGTATGCTGGTGATACGTGAACTATCGCCTGTGTGGCAATAATACTCGTATTCCATCCATGAAAAGAGGTTGTTACGCGTGAACCAGCTTGTTTCAGTACCCTGATCGTCAGCTCCATCAGATTTGCGAATCACCCCGGCAATGGCCCCGTCGGCATGCTGCTTGCGATAGAAATTATCAAGACTGACTATACTCGGAAGTGCTCCCTGTGAATATTTAGCCCAAGCAACGGAAAAGCAGGTGTCCCATTGAAAAATCCGTCGGTCAAAAGCAGCGTCAACGTACTGCTCAACAAATCCGTTTTCTATAGTTCCTTTTTCCGTTTTGTTCATTCCTATCTCCCAGCATTTTTGATACATGGCAATTAGATCGGGGCGTGATGGAATTATGGGTGCAGGTACTGTTTTCAGTAAGCTGTCAAGCTTGCTTTTGATCTGAGCCGGAGTATCCTGTGCTGTCAGACTATTATTAAATTTAAACAATGCCAAAGGATTTAGGCTGAGTAGAAATATGGCTTTAAGAACTGTTCGTCTGTTGGAATTCATGATGGTTTGATATTATTGTTATTTTTTTTTACTTAAAAACCGAAGACTTCAGTTTATTCATAAACTCATCAGTCAGCGAAAAACCTGAAAAGAAAGTTACTCCGTCAGCACCTTCTTCTCTTGCGATCATTACCTCCTGAACCACACCTTCAGGAGTGTTCGTATTATGTGATGAATGACAGGCAATGCCCGGATAAATCAGGCATTTTCCTTTTGTAACTGCTACAGCTCTTTTTACTGACCTTCTGAACATGTCTGCATTGTTTGTATACTGCATAGGGCAGATAATATCAACGAGACTTTCTTCTGCCCAAAGTTTCCAGTCTTGTCCTATTAAGAATTTAGCAGCATCACCATCTGAAAAAACATCAACACCAAGAAGAACATCTTTTCCTGATTTATCCATTATTTCCTTTATCTCTCTTACAAGAATCGTTACCTGTTCAGCATTCCATCTCAACCACTCGCACCATATCATGCTTCCTGAATCAAATTTCCCGTCAAATGGAGAATATCCGGATTCTTTTTTAAAGGCTTCACAGCTAGCCTTGTCATAGCTGAAACCCTGATTTATCTTAAAACGGATATAATCTAAATGTATGCCATCAATATCGTACTTGAGAGCTTCTTTTATTTTCCCTTTAATATATTCACGAGCTTCGGGATTTGCTAAATTCAGATTCGTGTAAATTTCACCTTTAATACCCCTAATCAGCCATTCGGGATGTTCCTTAATTTCACCTTCTAATTTGATTCCACCTCCCGGACAAAAATTTGCATGAACTTTAATATTTCTTTCATGGGCTTCTTTTAGAAGAACTTCAAGAAAATCCCATTTTCTGTTATGCTGATCCATCATGGTGTAATAGCAAAAAAGGGTATTGATCCCTATTTCAGAATACTTGTCTAAAAGTTCCTGCATATGAAGAGTTGCTTCTTTTTCGTCATCTTCAAATAAACTGCCATGAAGCCATACAGCCCTGCCTTCCAGAGGTGGCTCAGGTTGAGCGAAGAGAGTAAACGGAATCACTGTAAGGATGAAAAGAATTACAGCTGCTAAGTATTTTTTTTTCATGATGATTAGGTTTGGTTGATTATTGATAACTTTGAATAAACCAAAAATTAGAATGATAAAATCACATTATTCACTGAATAAATTTACTGGAAATTCTTCAAATAATCTTGAATTCATTATTATTTCTGAAACACTATTGTAAGACTTGATTAATAAAATATGAAAAGATTTATCGCTATTTTATTCATTGTGCTTTTTACTGCTTGCATAACTCAGGAAGATGGCACAAATCCCGAGCAAAAAGCAGAAGCTGTCAAAATAATATCTTTTGGTGGTACGGTAACAGAAGGTACCTCAGCAAAGCTCGACCTTTTTCACGATTGTTTCAAGTGGGAAACCTCTACTGTGAACAAAGTACGTGAAACCCAAACCTGGTGGGCAATTATGGAACGTATTCTTAGAGACTGGGTTGAAGACGGAGTTGAGGTAATTAATGCCGGAGAAACGGGATGTACTGTAGCAGAAGGTCTGACCCGGATTGACGATGATGTGCTTACGCATTCGCCTGACTATGTGCTGGTTATGTTTGGGGTGGATGATGCCCTGGCGGGTGTTAAAGCTGAAGATTTCAAAGCGGATCTGCGTACAATAGTGGTCAAGATCGGGAAAGGAAAGACTAAGGTAGTTTTGTTCACTCCCCCGCCGATATCGGAACGGATGTCCGTTAAGTTGACAATGGATAGCCTTCACCGTATGCAAGTTCATTTGTCAGGCCTGGTTCAGAACATCCGTGATCTGGCAAAAGAAAGGGAACTTCCCCTTATCGATTTTTATCAGTATTTTCTTGATAATCACTTGGCGTACAGTCATCTCTATGAAGGCTGGCTTCCCGATGCAGTGGCACAGTCTGCCATGGCTCCCTTTGCTGCCGGAGAACTTCTTCCGATGATGGGAGTAAAAAATTATCCCAATCCACTATTGAGCGACTATCGCAAAGCATACAGGGATACAAGTGGTGATCCAAACTGGAAACATAATGCTTTCACTGATCTCACTTTCTTTGAAGGTCAGTTTTACCTTGCATTTCGAAATGGGGGAGGTCATGCTCCACCTCCTCCTCCGAGTGGGAGAGTGATTGTGCTAAGGTCAGTTGACGGTGTTTTATGGGAGAGGGAGGCGACACTGCTTGTGTCAAATGTAGATCATCAGGCAGACCCGAAGTTCCTTATTGTAGATGATCATCTGTTTGTTTATTGTGCAACCAGAAATATTGATAACCCTCCGGGAGGTCATACTACTTTTGGTTTTGAAAGACTTGCCGCCGGGGAATGGGGCGAGCCTTTTAAATGTGCCACCGGTGTTTTCTGGCGTGCGAAAAAATGGCGCGACAAGTACTTTGTGGCAGCCTATGCAAGGGGTGAGAAAGATGCAGCAGTGAAGATGCTCTCCAGTTCTGACGGACGTAATTGGGATGTGGTTTCTAATATTCTTGCTTATGAAACCAGCGCTAATGAAACAGATCTTTTTATAGAAGATGATATACTTATGGCATATTCTCGTTGTGGAAATGGAAATAATCATGAGATGATCATTTCCACCTATTTTCCCGAAGAGGATTGTTGGGATTCCGTAACTACCGGGCGTCTCATCCATGCACCATGTGTTTTTAAAGTAGGTGACATCACCATGATTACAGGTAGATATTGTTCTCAGTCAGATGATGGTTTCCGGGACTTGCGAAAGGATTGGAATGCCTTTACTTCAGGCGATGATGCTGAAATGGAGAAGGCCGATCCGGCCCGCGTTGAGGCCTACCATCATGGCCTTCGAACAGGTGTCTTTGTGATAGATGGAACCCTGCCACGTCTGGTTATGGAGCTTCTGAGTGCCGGTGACAGCAGTTATCCGGGTATGGTAAAATACGGAAATGAGTATTTGATCAGCGATTACTCCATGCATGAATATTATCCGTATATCCGCCGCCCCGGAGATTGGAATACACCATGTGATATTTATGTTTCCCGAATTCGGTTTAGATAATAATGGCAATGAAAATAAATCTCAAATCAATAATCGGAGGACTGGTTCTTTTAACAGTTTTTACTGCAGGCATATTATCTAATTTGAGTTGTAGCCTGCAAGATGGCGATAAGAGCAGCCTGGGAAATACCCTGATGGTCTGGACAGTTGATCCTCTTGACGAAATACAACCCGATGCTTTACCCAAAGATGCACTTTGGGGTTTTAGTGTGATAGCCTGTCAGGGTGAGTATGAAAGCGCTCAGATTGCAATTCGCACAGAAGAAAAAAAGCTTAAGGTTCATATTGAAGCCACCGATTTGCTGCAGGCCTTGGGTCCGGGGCATTTTGACATGCAAAACCTTC
>JAYEFL010000018.1:0-21115 GCA_034658635.1 Bacteroidota bacterium
CAATATTATTACGTATAGCTAAAATTAAGCGTTTTTAAAAGCTTTTATTCCAGCAAAAACTGCCGCACTACCTAACTGACGTTCAATGCGAAGTAGTTGATTGAATTTGGCAATACGTTCACTTCTGCAACCTGATCCAGTCTTGATGTGACCAGCGCCTGTAGCCACAGCCAGGTCTGCAATAGTTGTATCTTCGGTTTCACCTGAACGATGTGAGATGAAATAATGATATCCGTTCTTACGAGCCAGTTCAATGGTTTCCAGAGTTTCAGATAAGGTGCCAATTTGATTCAACTTAATCAGAATTGAGTTTGCTGCATTCTTATCAATTGATTCTTGCAATATTGATTTGTTAGTGCAAAGCAGGTCATCTCCAACCAATTCAATTTTACTACCTAGCTCTGTCACCAATTTCTGCCAGCCACTCCAGTCGTTTTCATCAAGACCATCTTCAATAGAAAGAATCGGATACTTGTTAACCCAATCTTTCCAAATTTCGATCATCTCATCTGAAGTTTTGGTTGATTGATCTGATTTGAAAAAGACATATTTACCATCTCTGTACATTTCTGAAGTAGCAGGGTCAAGACATATTGAAATATCATCACCTGGTTTATAACCGGCTTTGATGATGGCTTCAAGGATTACTTCCATAGCCTCTTCATTAGATTTGAGATCCGGAGCATATCCTCCTTCATCACCAATACCTGTTGAATATCCCTTCGCCTTTAATACAGTTTGCAAAGCATGAAAGGTTTCAATACCCATTTGAAGAGCAGTTGCAAAATCAGGTGCATTGTGAGGTGCGATCATAAATTCCTGAAAGTCTACACTATTAGTGGCATGTGATCCGCCATTGATAACATTCATTGCCGGAACAGGAATAATACTCGCATTGGCTCCTCCAATATACCGATACAATGGCATGTTTAAGCTTTTAGCTGCAGCATGGGCAGATGCCATTGATACACCCAAAATTGCATTTGCACCAAATTGTGCTTTGTTAGGAGTTCCGTCAAGATCAATCATGGTATAATCAATCAAGCGCTGATCATATACATCCAGCCCGATTACAGCAGGTGCAATTCTGGTATTAACATTATCAACAGCCTTTTGAACACCTTTTCCACGATACCTTGACTTGTCTCCATCACGGAGTTCAACAGCTTCTTTTTCACCTGTTGATGCTCCTGAAGGAACTATTGCACTGGCTGCAACGCCATTTTCCAATTGCACTTCTACTTCTACTGTAGGATTCCCTCTGGAATCGAGTACTTCTTGTGCAATTATTTTCTTAATTTTCATGTTTCCAAGTTTTAAGTGAGTAATCCATTTTATATCAGCACGTTAGCTAGCTAAGGCTGAATTTTGGCCACACAAAGATAGTAAATAAAAGGAAGCTTTTCAGTAAATTGTTATTGAAGTAACATTACTCTCTGTCCTCATAATCAGGGTACCAGTTCTTTTCAGGCACACCAAGATCTAAAGCAGTTTTTCTTGCAGCTACAAAGAAATAATCAGATAAACGGTTGATATACTTCAACTGCAGTTCTTCTATATCAATAGATTCAGCAAGCTTAACCATCAATCGCTCCGTGCGTCGACACACAGTTCGTGCCACATGACAAGCAGCCACAGCTGGATGCCCACCTGGTAAAATAAAGTTCTTCAATGGTGGAAGAAGATCCAGCATTCTGTCCATGTCTTTTTCCAATTCATCAATGTCATAATTCTTAATCTTTGGCAAATTAGCCTTGAATTCGTCTTTATCCATTGCAAGACAAGAGGAAATAGTGAAAATCCTGGATTGTACCTTATTGAGAATAGCGATAATCCTGGGGTCAACAACCTGAGTTTCTACCCATCCAACGATTGAATTAAACTCATCAACTGTTCCATAAGCTTCAAGTCGCTCATGATACTTGGGAACTCTTGTTCCACTGGCAAGAGAAGTTGTTCCCTTATCTCCGGTTCTGGTATAAACTCGCATCATTGAATTCTTAATCAATAAATATTTTTTCGTTCAAAACAATCCTTCCATTTTGATAAGCTAATAGTAAAAAAAATCCAGCTTTAGTTGACCTTTTGTCAATATTTATACGAACTGATGTTGCTCCATACGATTGCACCTGTGTTGGTATTTGACGACCTGCAAAGTCTAGAATGGATATCTCAATATCATCAGAGAAAAGTTTTTCTGATGATATTATGATATAATCTTGAGTGGGATTAGGATAAATAAGCCAATCACTGGAATCGCTAACATCCAGATCCTTCGTACCGGTGAAATATGAAGCTGGTAATTTAATATTTATCAAGCTGTAATCAGTATCGTTTGAATAGCAAACCTGTCCTGCATCAATGGCTTCAATTGTTTGGATATCAGCTCCGGATATTAATAAACTGATATCATAGTATCTCATAACTTGCGGACAAGCTGCATAATCCAATTCAATTTCTAAGAGGTTCTCATTTTGATTAATATGAATCACAACATTATCCCGCACCTTCAAATATTCAAATACTTCGATTGAGTTGGCAAACAAACCTCTATCATTCCCTTTGGCTCCATATGATAACTCAAGATACTCCATGTACTCTTTGAAATCTTCAAATTTGACGCTTCCTCCATAAAGTTCGTATTGAACCCTATGGGTAAACTCATTCCACCACAAGTGGTTATTAATTCCAGAAGAATCAAATAGCTCAGTAACTTGTGATTTAAGATCCTCTACTGTATCATCAAAGCTATTTATATGATGTCTCCAGAAAACCGGATTATCCTTAGTTATATTTCCATCAACTTTGATAGGCTTCCCACTTGATTGTGCATAAGATCCATTACTTGTAAAAACTGCTAACGCTCCTAAATCAAATGCTGGTTGAATATAGTTCGCATTACCCCCGGGAGGAATGACATGATTAAGATAATGTCCCATGCGCTCATAGAATGCCAAATTATTTTGATTCAATTGCCATGTATAATCAATATCATCTCCTTTTTGAGAATGATCATAGCTATGGTTAAGGAAAGTCCAGCCAGAATGATAAAGTTGTAATGCCTGAGACCATGTCATATGTCCGGTATTCACCGAATTATGTATATCTACACCTTGTTGATTTGCCGTATACCATGCTATAGATGCCGTAAACGGTATTTGGTTTCCACATCCGTCAGTATAATACAAGCCAGGATAAGTAATACCATCAACTGGTGACAGTCCCCCATTGAACAGCCTGAAGGCCAAATCAAAAGCATCAAGCAATGCATCATCAAGAGTAAAGCTAAACGCAAAATCCTTATTATACTTTAAAGATGCCGGAACAACTTCAACTTTTTCTGATGAGTTTAATACTATGGATAGCCTTACTCTACTGTCTTGTCCGTTAGTAATCAGACATACAGAAATAAGTATAACAATAATGATAATCTTTTGCCTCAATTTGAAGTATTTATGATGCTGTCAGAATGGTCTTCCAGATTTTTCAGCACTAATTTACCCTTTTTAAATTTCAGTACCATACAAATAATATTTTCAGGATGATAAGATTTTAATCTTGTTTGCCAGGGTTTAGGTTGGATTTTAATTGGCTGTCCAAAATGATCCAAAACCCACAGTGTCCCTTTTTGTGTTTCAAAATCACCGGCAGCTGCTTTTTCAAATCGCAAAAATTTAAAGAGATATACTTCACCAATTCGATAATAAGGATTTAGGGGTTCAAGAATATACGCTCCATCAGCCTTCAGCTCAACCACTCTGATCTGAAGCATCTGGTCGATAGAATAATTGAAATGTTCATAATGTCTTTTAGGAAGTTGATGATAGCTCCCATGCGGACCTTCAAGTATATAATACAACTCTGATTGAAATTCTCGAATCTCTTTGAGTTTAAAATCATAAACTGTATTGCGGCGCAATTTAACCTGGACTCCCTTGATACTGGGTAGTGATAGAAATATCTGTGCTTTTTTTATTCGTTCAATTCTGCAAGACAGGTGCGAAATTCCAGGTTCAAAATACTCAGGCTGATCGATCTGGCATGGCCATTCAAAGCGATGCAAGTCTCTGACCCAAGCGGTAAATACTTGAGTTCCCCAAATATTGGTCTCCTTAGTTATTCGAATAAGCAGGAAGTCATATCGTTGACCTGGTTCATAGTAAGGATGTTCAGGCTCAAGAAATATCTGTCCCGAGCAATTAATTTTGTCAACTGAACAATTTATTGTTCTTCCAACTTTAAAAACATAATGCTCGTAATAAGAGGCTTTGAGAAGATATTTCTTTTGGTCGGGTCCAATTAGTACATAATGCTTTTCGCCAGAGCCAGGAATATGAATTATTTTCCTGATTTCGAACGGATAGGACTTCCCTTCGATAAAGCTTGAACCAGATTCTTCTTCAAATTTAGCCATTGGCGGAAAATTACTAAAAAATAGTGGGTGAAGATGACTAAAATTCTTAGTTTTAAGAAATGTCGAAGAATCATAAAATCGATAGCACGGATCGTAAGATTATCAGAATGCTTCTTGAGAATGCGCGTATGCCTTTTCTTGAGGTAGCCCGTGCATGTGGAATGTCAGGAGCAGCAATTCATCAAAGGGTAAATAAGCTTGAAAATGCTGGAATAATTGCGGGCTCCAGAATCAAACTTTCTCCTACGAGTATGGGTTATAATACCTGTGCTTTTGTGGGTGTATTTTTAGATCAGGCTAGAATGTATCATTCTGTAATAAAGGAGATGGAGAAAATCCCTGAAATTGTTGAATGCCATTATACAACAGGAAACTACGCAATATTCTTAAAGATTTATTGTAAGAATAATCAGGATTTGATGAATGTTTTGAACGGACAAATACAGAAGATTAGCGGCATTTCCAGAACGGAAACCTTCATTTCATTGGAACAGGAAATTAGTAGGGAGCTTCTTCCTTAAGGTTCATTTGAATTATACATGAACCTACGGATTTTGTAATCGTCCTCTTTGTCAAACTTTATTCTGACTTCTATTTTTGCTTCATCTGCAATCCTGTTTAGCTTTATCTCCATATAATCGTTGCCAATAATGATAATATTGGAAATTCGTGAAGGTCCGGCATCTTTTTGAACTCTTTGGAACTCATGAAATATTATATCATTTGAGTATTTCTTTTTGAGATAATCTCCAAGATACTCTGTTGTAAGATGCACAATGTCTTCTTCCCGACCTGAGGATAGCATGTTAATAAAGCCACCAGCAATTTCACCAATCCTGGAATCTGGCAAACTGTCAAAACAATTCACAGTCTTTAAATGAGTATTGTATTCATGATGTGGGTAAAAAAGAATCCATGCAAGTTCACTGGCAATATTTCTGCTTCCTGGTCGGAAATCATTCATTAAAACTAAAATACTAACCTGCTCCTGGGGGTAATTGATCCAATCTGAGAAGAATTTGCCATTTCCTGCATCATGGGCATATGCTCTGGTACCTCTGCGGGAAGAGTTTATCACCCATCCATAAGAGTAATAAGAGCCACTGGTGTCACTTTCTCTGATATGCTTAAATAAAAACTTGCTTTTTGCCTCATCATTAAGAATATCATTACTTTCAATGGCAGTATGCCATGCCATCAAATCAGCCGCTGTGCTTAGTAAGCCAGCATTAGCTTTAAGATTCCAATATGGACCTTCGGTACCCCACGATAAATCCATTGGCTTTCTCCAGTTTTTGCATTTCCGATAACCATTTGCAACCTTAGACATATCCCAGGCTGGTAAAACGTAACCAGTGCTGCTCATCCCAATCGGATCAAAGATGTTATCTTTTAAGAATCTTTCATAGCTTGTACCCGTAACCTTCTCAATTAATACTCCCAACAGGCTATAACCTAAATGTGAGTATCCAAACTTTGTACCTGGCACAAATAGCAGATCAGTGTTAAAAGCTCTTTTAATAAATTCATCTTTATGAAGGTTCTCAAAATCGGATCCAATTCTTATTGGAAAACCTGCAGAGTGAGTTAATAAATGATGAATTGTAATTCCTTTTTTGTCTTCAGGAATCTCTGGGAAAAATTGAATCAAACTGTCTTCAACCGAAAGCTTACCAGCCATTTCAAGTTTGAGAATTGCTGCACCAGTAAACTGTTTAGTCAAAGAACCAATATCAAATATCGTATTCTGATTATTCTCAATTAATTGCCCCTTATCAGAGTATCCAATACTCTTATAGAAAATCTCCTGATTTGGACGCTTAATGGCTATTACTCCTGAAAAGCCTCTCTCCGCTTCAAGATCACAATACTGGATTAATTTCTGATCCAAAAGAGAAGTCTCTAGATTTCCTTCGCTATTTGAATAATTACAAAACTGAAATACTCCAATAAGTGAAATTACAACCAGACTTGACCACAACAATTTCATGTGTTTAACTTTCACTCGGTAAAAATACCAAGCATAAAGAAACCAAGCACTTAAAAATCGATAAAAATTCTTAAAAATTGTTAAGAATATTATAGTGAGATTATTTAGATTTAGAGATAAACCTCTTAACCTTTGAATTCAATGATGCTGTATAGGAGCTCATTATTTCCCGAGCACTATCAGGCTCTTTATCAATGACTTTCAACAAGCTTGCTTCCATCATCTTTTGTTTCTTGAAAACTTTTCTTTCAAATTTTTTTTTGAATTTCAGAGCCTTGTGTATTCTATCTGGATAATTTTCATTAATGAAATCAGAATAATTCACACAATTCCAGAAATAGTGCTTGTCATTGCGAAAATGGATGTTTTCAGGAGGATAGTAATGAGCTTGGAAATCAGGGTATTCCAAAGCATATCCTGATTTTGCAAATCCTTCAGGAAAACTATTCATTCCACAATAATAAGGCACAAATGGTTGGATGTCTGGCCATTGCGGAGCTAGCCACATAAGCACTCCAATCTCAGTTGGAAGCCAATTCCTGAGCTCAGTCACAAAACCATATACAGTAGCTTTTCCACAAATCATGGAACCGTTTAGCTTATAAGGACTACCTTCTGTGTAATTTCTAGACTTATCCAATTCAGTTCCTTCATAATGATACCCGATGACCTTCATCAAATCTTCTTTACTGACTTTTTGATCCGGAATATATGTGAACGGAAAGTTATCTTCCAATTCGATATCATACTGCAATTTGTGATATGCCCCCCATGCCCGTTTGATGTTACCAGGATGCTTAATCGATCCTTTAGAAGCATATGCTTGTCGGAAATTAAAAGGTAATCCTTCATTTGGATCATACCAGCCATTATCAATTGCATATTCGATGAGATCTGCAGATCCAAGAAAATTCTCAGAATCGCCTAAATCAATCTCTGTAATCGTGTAATTATTCGGCAAAATCATGATTTGATCATCTGGTATTCTGACTGCTACCCAGTGTTTTCCTCTGACAGCAGCTAAAACCCATGCTTCGTTTTGATCAGCAATGGAATACGTTCTTCCTGATCCTGTATAACCAAATTCATCGATCAACCTACCTCCAATTTCCACAGCCTCTCTGGAGGTGGTAGCTCGTTCGGCCATAATCCCACGAAGCCTGTACCCAATTCCTCCATCTGTCAATTCTGGATTTTTTTCTCTTGAAGGACAAGAATTTGATGCAATACAAACACCATATTCATTCAAGTAGCTATCTGAAAAATCCATCCCTGGCATTTCCAACCATAAATACTTGTTTGTTTTTTCCACCTGATCCAATACACCACCATTTTTCAAACGAATTTGACTTCCCTCATGATGATGTAGAGTTGGCTGGATATACCAGTTTACAAGTTGTTTGCCAAAGTCATCTTCATTGTGGGCAAACAATACAGCTCCAGTATTACTGGCTGCTTTACCAACGAGAATAGTGAAACAATTAAAATCATCAGGTAGAACTTGATTGTTAATCTGACTTGAAACAGGACTGCTGATAAATATAACAATAAGAACTGGCAGAATAAATGATCGAAAGTTTTTCATCCGTTTATATTTAGTTTGAAAAAACAATGTACTATATCTCCTCCAATTGGCCTAATTCCAAAAATGTTTGTTAAAAGACTGTTAAGGGCAAAACCAATCTGGAAAATGATTTGTTATATTGTTGCATCAAGCTGGCATACGAGGTCTTATTTTTGGTATGCTTTTGTTAGGTTTTGTTATGCTTCTTTTTTTTGGTTAGTTTTTTGGTTTTCTCTCTTCTGAACTTGTATGTCCGGCTTGATCTTTTATTTTTCCTTCTTTCTTTATGTTCTCTTCAGTATAAGACCTTCTTTCATTTAAGAATTGATCTAACTCTTCATTCAGTTCATTTAAAACCTGCTCAATCTCATTGATCATACCAGAATTATTTAATTCCTGTTCAAGATTAACCATCCAATCCTTAAGTTCCTCATTGTAAAACCTCTCAAATCGTCTACTAAGCTCCAGATCCTTAATAACTTTTTCAAGCTTATCAATATCTCTCTTTAACTCAGCTTCAAGCTCATATACATTCTGATACTTATAAACTTTTTGCTTGCTGGTTGACAGATAATCAACAAACTCAGAGATTAGGTTCACATTATCCTTCCACTCCTTTTGAGGTAGAGGTTCTCCATCTATAACTATAGAAGTAATCCTTCCATTATTAAATTTCGCATTGAACTGTTGAGTATGGCCGTTATCATCAACTATAATAACACAATAGGCACCATCAAGATTCTTGACTATGGCATCATCTATAGATAAACCTGGATTGAGAGAGTCGCTTTTGGTTTGGGAAATACCAATTGTTACATAGCCTGCAAAAAAAACTAAGAAAAAAATAAGAAACTTAACTGATCGCATGATTTTTCAATTTTTGTGTTTCTATCAACAAAGCCAAAATCATGCCAAATCAGCTAATTGCACTTAAAATTTTTCGAATCAAAGACGGACCTTCATATATGAAGCCAGTATAAATCTGAACCAGTTGTGCTCCAGCCTCCATCTTCTCAGCAGCATCCTCTTTAGTCATTATGCCACCAGAAGCTATTATTGGAAAATTTGGTCCGAGGTGTAATCTTAGAAATTTAATCACTTCAGTAGACCTTTTGGAAAGTGGTTTTCCGCTCATACCACCTGCTCCAAGCCTCTCTATAAATCTCTTATCTGAACTGAGCCCGGTGCGAGTTATGCTTGTATTTGTAGCAACCAAACCATCAATTTTGGTTTCTTTTATAAGCTCTATCAGGTCATCCAATTGATCTTCATTCAAATCAGGTGAAACTTTAAGTAGAATTGGTTTCGAAAATTCCTGAGTAGATCTGTACTTAAATAAAGAATCCATAATTCTCACAAGACTGTCTTTGTCCTGAAGCTCTCTCAGATCCTGGATATTTGGACAACTTACATTGACAACAAAGTAGTCTACATAAAGATATAGCTTCTCAAAACAATAGAGATAATCTCCTGCAGCTTCAGCATTAGGTGTATTAGTATTTTTGCCTATATTCCCACCAATGATCATATTTTTTGGCCGATTTTTCAGTTTCCTCACCAACTCATCAACGCCATTATTATTAAAACCCATTCGATTGATAAGGGCTTTGTCTTCAGGAATACGGAATAATCTTGGTTTTGGATTACCAGGTTGAGGCTTAGGGGTAACAGTGCCAAGTTCAATAAAACTGAAACCCAATTTCATTATCGCACGATAAGCCCTTCCATCCTTGTCCAAACCGGCAGCCAATCCAACAGGATGCATAAAATTCAAACCAAACAAGTCAATAGAATTATTTCTCTTGCCTGGAGAAGGGAAGAACAAAGAAAGTATTGGTTTAAAAATATTAAGAAGTGAAAAGGTGAAATGATGAACTGTCTCAGGAGAACTGATAAAGAGAACAGGTCTGATAATTCTCGTATAAAAACTCATGCTGGTTTTTGATGCGCCAAGTTACGAAAATACAATTCAATACTTACTTGCTTTTCTTTGGTCTGTACGTATCAAAGCTATTATCTGAATAGAATATTACAATCTGATCGACTTGAGGAAGTATAGAATTATCATCAACATCAGTTATATCACGGGATTCAATTAATTCTGGAACAGTCTGAGTTTTTGACTCTTCAGAAAGATTATCGAATATATTCAAAGTACTTGAGACTGATTTCTTCTCAGTAACATTAACCTGATTATCTGACAGATACATCTCACCTTCACCCAGTAGAAGCCAGCTTAGATTCAATTTCTGAAACCGATTCTTAGTTTTAATAACAAAATCAAGACTAGGGTTATTACGTCCATTTAGTATATGAGAAAGAGAACTTCTCTGTACTCCTATTTCATCAGCAAACGCCCCGGATGTCAACCCTTCATTCAATAGTAGCTTACGTACCCGATCTTTCATATTACAAATGTAAACAAGTTCATTCACATCTCCAATTTCCAAATGTAAACATCAATGAATCACATAATGCAATTATAAATTACAATTGTTAATACAAGTATATGACACACTTCTACATCAACAATTAGGAAGACTACTAGATTCCCCTTTAATATATACTGCTTCAGCATTAAGCAAATATTTACGAACGACTAGTCAATATGATTAAAATTGCGTCGTTCGTAGCAGTGTTTCATACTCAGCAGGCAAAATTATCCATATTTCAATAAGAACCTTCATAAGCTCTCTGTATGCAAGCATTTATTAGAATATAGCCTGATTCATCAAAGAGAATCCAGATCTAATGTGATATTTACATGCAATGAGATAACAAGCAGGTTATAAGTGTATTATAGTCGATATCTCGCTGATGATTTACAAATATATAGCGAATATCAAGATATAATCACATTTACACTATAAATATGATTAAGTAATACGGTATTATTACTTGGTTTTCTGATAGTTATGCTGAATATATTGTCATTAGTATTAGGCCTTGGGCATGATTACATTTGTCAACTTTCAAAACACAGAACTCACACTGGTTTTTAGGTACAGTATACAAATGTGAAATAATGATCGGTTACAGATGTAAAGGTAGGCGAAAGAAGCAATTCTCCTTAAATGCTGAGATTTACAATCTTAATTATTACCCGATATGTCATTAGATCAGTTATATACATTGATTACTCCTTTTCTAGAATTGAATAATAATGGATAACTGTACTGATTACAGGGAATATTTGAAGGAAATAAGCTTAAATGGACAGCAAAACTAGATTCGAACCCTCGCACGACGCAAAATAAATTATTTGCCACACAGTTTGGTTAGATCAACTTTATCTTCTGTTTTGGCTACTATTGTTGAGACTGTAGAATCACCAGTTACATTCACAACAGTTCTCAACATATCCAGTGGTCTGTCAATGCCCAGAATAAGTGCGAGTCCTTCTACTGGTATACCTACAGAGGTGAGTACGATTATTAACATTACTATACTTCCTCCTGGAACGCCAGGTGTGCCAATAGACGCCATTAGAGCGGTTAACACAATAATTAACTGCTGACCAAAGGATAGATCTATTCCAAAGACCTGAGCTATAAAGACAGCTGCAATAGCCTGATAGCAGCTGGTTCCATCCATATTGATAGTTACACCAACCGGCAATACAAAACTTGCAACTTCTTTATCCACACCTAATTCGTTAGTAACCTGCTTCATTGTTACGGGCAGAGTGGCTGCGCTGGAGCTTGTTGAAAATGCAAGCATTTGTGCCGGAATGATTCCTTTGAAGAATCTTCCAATTTTTGCCTGTCTAACAAATAATTTCAAAAACATCGGATAAAAGCCTACAACTACTAACATGAGACCAAGAACAACAGTAACAAAGTACAAGCCCAATGCTGCAAACAGGTCTGCATCACCGGCAAAGTCGACAACCAATGCAGCTAAGAGGGCAAATACTCCATATGGAGCTGTCAGCATAATCATATCTATTAGCTTGAGAATAATATCATTCAGACTATCAATAAAATTCTTTACTGGTTCTACAGTCTTTCTTGGCAGAAGAATCATTGCAATTGCAAACAAGATTGCAAAAACAATTATCTGTAGCATTTTGGAATTATCAGCAGTTGCCTTAAAAATATTCTCAGGCACCATATCAACAATAAATTGTAAGGGAGATTGTTCTGTGAAATCCTCTGCAGCAGATTGTTTGTCAAAAATACTCGCACCAAATTTCTCTTGATACTCAGCTTGTTTGTCAGCTGGAAAAGTATTTCCAGGTTGTATCAAATTCACCAGAACCAGCCCAATAGTAATTGCCACCAATGTAGAAACGACATACAGGCTCAAAGTTTTAAGTCCCATTGAACTTAATTTATTTATGTTACTCAGACCTGAAATACCCTTTACAAGTGACACGAAAATTAGTGGTACTGCTATCAGTTTAAGTAGATTAAGAAAGATTGTTCCCCATGGCTTAATCCATCGGATAGTTAAGTTTTCTAAATTGAATTTAACTGCAATCATGCCCCAGACAAGTCCAACCGCCATCCCAATAAGGATTTGCAGATATAGTGGAATACGTTTTTTCATCATTTCTTAAAAAAAAACTAAAGATAGAATTTTAAGCTTGAAATAAGCTAATTCCAAAAGAATCGAATTCCGATAATCGAATTACCTACTTATTTATAATGCTTTGGAGTAACTTCTCCTGTTGTCACAAAATATGCATTTTGTGCCAGGGCTCGCATTTCATCTTCACCAGGAAAGATTCTAACAGGAGCAATCCATGCGATGCGGTATGTCAGATATTGAATAAATAAATCACTATATGCAATTCCACCTGTTATTAGTATAGCATCCACTCTACCTTTAAGAACGACACTTGCGGCCCCTATTTCTTTAGCTACCTGATATGCCATTGCCTCATATACCTCTGCAGCAAGCTTATCTCCATTCAGGGCACGACTCTCAACTTCAGCAGCATTGTTGGTACCCAGATAGGCTACTAAACCACCCTTCCCGACTATCTTCATACGCATTTCTTCTCTACTCATTCCTTGGGCTGCCATTGCATCAATCACTTTTCCCATAGGTAAAGTTCCACTTCTTTCAGGAGAAAAAGGTCCATCTCCATCCAGTCCCTGATTGACATCAATAACCCGACCTTTCTGATGGGCTCCAACTGTAACCCCACCACCAAGATGGGCAACGATCAGATTAATATCATCATAACTGCGATCGATTGATTTAGCGAAATTGCGTGCCACGGCTTTTTGATTCAGAGCATGAAAAATAGAAATGCGCTCAAAATCAGGATGTCCGCTGTATCTGGCAAGGGGTTCAAATTCGTCAACAACAATAGGATCAGCGATATATGATTTACAATCCTGCACCTGGTTTGCTAAGTCTCTGGCTATCAGTCCTCCCATGTTTGAAGCATGTTCTCCCATACTTGGATTTTTAAGATCCTCAACCATTTGGTCATTTATCTCATAGATTCCGGATTCTATCGGCTTAACCAGTCCGCCGCGACCAATAATTACATTAAAATTCAAAGGAATACCTGCTGCAAAAAGCTCCTTTTTAATGACATTTTTTCGAAATATGAATTGATCAGTAATCTTCTGAAAACCTGCTAATTCATCTCTTGAATGCCGAATAGATTTCTGAAAAACGGGACGCAAATTTTCAAAAACCGCAATTTTAGTAGAGGTGGATCCGGGGTTGATAGCCAAAATCCTGACTGCGTCCATATTAATTATTTATTGTGCAATTATATTACTTACAGCAGCAAGCATAATACTATTTAGCTTGGAATCTTCAGAATCAGCACGAGAGGTAAGCACGATTGGGGCTGAAGCGCCCAGAACCACTGCTGCAATTTTTGAATCAGACAATAATGACAATGATTTGTATAAAATATTTCCAGATTCAATTTGCGGCATCAATAAAAGGTCTGCATCTCCGGCAACAGAGGAAGAAATCCCCTTATGCATAGCACTTTCTTTGCTGATTGCAATATCGAGAGCTAATGGTCCGTCCACTAAACAATTCTCAATCTCTCCAGCATGAAAATATTTAACTATTTCAGCAGCCTCAATCGTTACAGGCATTGAGTCATATACTTTTTCAACAGCAGCAATCAAAGCCACCTTTGGGGTCATGATACCAAGAGATTCAATAAATTCAACAGCATTTCTGATAATCTCTATTTTTTCTTCCATTCCCGGAGCGATATTTATCGCTACATCGGTTATTCCCAATAATTTATGGTATCTCGAAAGTTCAAATACAGATAAGTGAGACAGTAAAGTTCCTTTTCGAAGTCCCCACTCCTTATTCAACACTGCTTTAAGCAGCACAGACGTTGAAGAAGCACCTTTCATCAGGATTTGCGCTGTTCCATCATGAACAAGGCGAACTGCCTGCTCAACTGCCATTATTTGATCTGCTTCGTGAAGAATGTCAACTCCCTGCAATGTCAGTCCTTCTTTTTTAGCAAGATCTTTAATTATTGATTTATCACCAATCAGAATAGCTTGAATATACCCTTTATCAGAGGCTTTTAGAACTGCTTTTAGCGCATAAATATCCTCACTTGCAGCAAGGGCGAGTTTTTTTTTCGACTTTTGCTGCAAAAGAAGGCTTTCAATATCAGAAAGTGTTCTAATCATTAAGAATTAATCTTTGATTCTCTCTTGAATAATCTCTTCAGTATCTTCAGCAATAACCAGTTCTTCGTTAGTTGGCACTACCATCACGGTTATTCTGGAATTATCTTTAGTCAAAATAATTTCTTTTCCTCTTGATCCTTTATTCTTTTCAGAATCAAAATCCACTCCCAGAAACTCGAGGTGCTTGCATATTTCTTCTCTTGATTCAGTACCATTCTCACCAATACCACCTGTAAATATCAGGGTATCCAGACCATTCATAGCAGCTGTGTATGCACCAATATACTTTGCAACTCTGTAGTGGTACATTTTTAGTCCTAAAATGGCTCGTTTATTTCCCTTTTTAAAGGCTTCATCCTCTATTTCGCGCATATCTGATGAAACCCCGGTTATTCCAAGCATACCACTATGCTTGTTAATCAAAAGATTAGCTGTTTGGAAATTCAATTCTTCTTTGTCCATCAGAAATGTTAGTGCACCAAGATCCAAATCGCCGGATCGTGTTCCCATAATCAGACCTTCGATCGGGGTAAAACCCATAGAGGTATCAACAGAGATTCCATTTTGAATTGCTGCAACAGAGGCTCCATTACCCAGATGGCAGGAAATAATTTTCTGTTCTGATAGAGGCTTATTCAGAATTTCAGAAGCTCTGTTGCTGACAAAGCGATGACTGGTTCCGTGGAATCCATATCTTCTGATTCCATATTTTTTGTATAAAGCATATGGTATTCCATACATATAAGCATGCTCTGGCATTGTCTGATGAAATGATGTATCAAAGACTGCAACTTGCTGAACTCCTGGGAGCAACAAGCTCATGGCATCTATTCCCTTAAGATTGGCCGGGTTATGCAAAGGTGCCAGCTCTATACATTTAGCTATTTCATTATGCACCATATCATTGATAAATTCGCTGGCAGAAAAGATCTCACCACCGTGAACAACACGGTGACCAACTGCCTCAATTTCATCAAGGCTTGATATGCAACCGTGATTCTGACTGGTTAAAACTCCTAAAACGTATTCAATACCAGATTGATGATCAAGAATTTCTCCCTCGAACCTGATTTTCTCTCCGTTTGCTTTGTTGTGCTTAATAAAGGAACCCTTTAGTCCGATTTTCTCTGCTACCCCTTTGGCAAGCACAGATTTATCTGTCATATTAAAGAGCTGATATTTAATTGAAGAGCTTCCGCAATTCAAAACAAGGATCTTCATAATTCTGCAGTTTTAATAGGTTTTGTCTACGATCTTTCTTCCGTCTTCATTGTACTCATAGAATCCTTTTCCTACTGAGCGTCCAACCTGTGACGCCCTAACCATTTTCTTAAGTAGTGGTGAAGCCTTGTATTTCATATCTCCGAACTCATTGTAGAGGTTGTCAAGCCATCTGATAACTTTATCCAAACCAATCTTATCAGCTAACTCAAATGGACCTAAGGTAAAACCTAAACTAATTTTCAAAGCCAGATCTATATCTTCTTTTCTGCCAACACCTTCCATAAGGATATCACAGGCCTCATTTACAAGTGTTGCAAAAAGCCGAACTGATATTAACCCAGGAGATTCATCAACCGGAACCATTCTCAACCCGATCATTGAAATGAATTTTTTTACATTGTCATATACCTCTTGAGAAGTGTTCAATCCCCGTACCACCTCAACCATATTTGCTCCCGGACTTGAAGTGCTGAAATGCAAACTTACACAACGGTCACCATAATTTAATTCTGAGGATAACTCCGTGATAACCACCGTAGTTGAATTTGTGGCAATAATTGTACCCGGACGAACAAATGATTCAATTCTTTTAAATAGTTCTTTACGCTGACTGACCCTGTCTTCTCTGGTTTTCGATTTAATAGCTTCAATAACTATATCTACATCCTTAAGATCACTACACTCTGTGGTTCCTTGGATTCGGGACATAATACTCCGTTTTTCTCCGGTAGTCATTCCCCAGTGGTTAATCATATCATCCAGATTCTTCTCAATACCTTGAATAGCAACCTGAACCTTCTCTTCACTTAATTCAACAAAAATCACTTCAATTCCACTGGCTGCAACGATTCGACTAACTGTCTGTCCTACTGTTCCGCATCCCACCAGTCCAACTTTGGAAAATTGTGCTTTCGGTCGGTTCTTTTTACTTAAACCATAATTTTCTATGGCTTCAATTTTCTCTGACATTCTTTTATTTTTTTTATTTACCAGCAGCCTGGTTGGCTGTAATCGCAACAAGATTAACAATATCATTAACAGAACAGCCTCTTGACAAGTCGTTAATGGGTGCTGCCATTCCCTGAAGTACAGGTCCTACAGCTTCAGCCTTAGCCATTCTTTGAACTAGCTTATATGCTATGTTTCCTGATTCAAGAGTTGGAAAAACCAGAACATTAGCTTTTCCGGCAATTTCACTATCAGGTGCTTTCTTTTTGCCAATAGATGCAACAATTGCCGCATCAGCCTGCAATTCACCGTCAAACTTAAATTCGGGGGCCATTTTCTGTGCAAGCTCTGTTGCAATCCTGACTTTATCAACCATTTCGTGTTTAGCACTGCCTTTTGTAGAAAAGCTTAATAATGCCACACGAGGTTCCATTTCTGCAATGGCTTTAGTTGTTTTTGCTGTCATTACAGCAATTTCTGCAAGCTCAGCCGCTGTAGGATTAGGATGAACAGCACAATCAGCAAAAACAATCATCCCATTATTACCAAAACTTGTATCAGGTAAGATCATAATGAAAGCACCAGACACCACAGAGATACCAGGTAAAGTTTTTACATATTGAAAAGCCGGCCTCAGCACGTCGCCTGTTGCATTTTCTGCACCGGCAACTTCTCCATCAGCATCTCCTGCTTTTATCATTAATGTTGACAAGTACAGAGGATTATTCAATAGCAGAAGAGCCTGGTCTTTTGTCAAGCCCTTCTTCTTTCTGATTTCCACCATCAGATCAGCATAAGTATCAATCTTATCATAACTATCCGGATCCACAATCTGAGCCTGATGTATATTTTTTAGTCCCATTTTGGTAGCCCGACTATTAATTTCATCTGCATTCCCAATCAGAATTATGCGGGCAATTTTTTCGTTTATTATAACATCAGCAGCCTCAAGAGTTCTTTCTTCAAGGCTTTCAGGCAGAACAATACGCTTATTGTGCTGCTTTGCATTGTTCCGTATTTTATCTAGTAAATCCATGAATATCAATAAATTAGAAAAATGATTCTACCTTTGCAAAGATAGCTAAAAAAAGACTTGCTCGATTGCAAATAGTTTATGATTTTTGTCAGATATTAGAAGGAGTAGAGAAAATTTGACAAAACACTAAATATCATGATTTTTGACATCGAAATGATTAAGCAAGCTTATGCTAAAATGCCTGCTAAGATTAATGAAGCAAGATTACTAACAGGAAAGGCCCTAAGCCTTACAGAGAAGATTTTATATTCTCACCTTTTTTCTGAGTTTCCTCATAATCCTTATACCCGCGGAGGATCTTATGTGGAATTCAGTCCAGACCGTGTGGCTATGCAAGATGCCACGGCCCAGATGGCGCTTCTTCAATTTATGCAAACTGGCAAGAAGAAAGCTGCTGTTCCGAGCACTGTACACTGTGATCATCTTATTCAGGCCAAAACCGGTGCAACAGAAGATTTGAAAACAGCTTTAACAAATAATGAAGAAGTATATGATTTTCTTGCCTCCGTTTCTAATAAGTACGGTATTGGTTTTTGGAAACCTGGCGCAGGTATTATACATCAGGTAATTATTGAAAATTATGCATTTCCCGGAGGAATGATGATTGGAACTGACTCACATACTGTAAATGCAGGTGGACTGGGAATGGTAGCTATAGGTGTTGGAGGAGCTGACGCGGTAGATGTAATGACAGGAATGTCATGGGAATTGAAGTTTCCTAAACTAATTGGCATTAAACTTACCGGTAAATTATCTGGCTGGGCTTCTGCAAAGGATGTCATTCTTAAAGTTGCCGGAGTTCTTACAACTAAGGGCGGCACAGGCTTTATCGTTGAGTATTTCGGAGAAGGAGCTGAGTCAATATCTGCATCCGGGAAAGGGACTATTTGTAATATGGGTGCTGAGATTGGTGCCACAACTTCATTATTTGGTTTTGATGATAAGATGGCTGAATACCTCAAACAGACTGGTCGCAGTGATGTAGCTAGTCTTGCGAATGAGATTAAAGCTGATCTGACAGGTGATCCTGAAGTTTACCAGAATCCTGAAAAGTATTTCGATCAGGTTGTTGAAATTAATTTAAGTGAATTAGAGCCACATATCAATGGTCCTTTCACTCCTGATAAAGCCTGGCCAATATCAGAGTTTGCCAAGGCAGTTAAAGAGAACGGGTATCCAGATAAGCTGGAGGTTGGTTTGATTGGTTCTTGTACAAATTCATCTTATGAAGATATCAGTCGTGCAGCTTCAGTGGCACGCCAGGCCGCAGAAAAAAAATTAATAACAGGATCAGAGTTTACTATTACACCTGGATCAGAGCAAGTCAGATTTACTGTGCAAAGAGATGGCTTTCTTGATACTTTTGAGCAGATTGGAGGAGTTGTTCTCGCAAATGCATGTGGACCATGTATTGGGCAGTGGGCCAGGCATGGCGCTGACAAGAAGGAGAAAAACAGCATAATCACTTCCTTTAACCGAAACTTTGCAAAAAGAAATGATGGCAACCCAAATACCCATTCTTTTGTAGCCTCTCCGGAAATAGTTACAGCCTTATCAATAGCCGGAAGACTGAGTTTTAATCCTCTTTCAGATACTCTGCTTAATGAAGATGGAATAGAAGTTCGACTGGATCCACCTCAGGGACTAGAACTACCAATTAGGGGATTTGATGTCGAGGATAATGGATTTCAGGCTCCTGCTGCAGATGGATCCTCTGTTGAAGTCAAGGTGTCTCCGGATTCAGGCAGATTACAATTATTAAGTCCTTTTGCTGAGTGGGATGGACAAGACATTCTGGATCTCAGAGTTTTAATTAAAGCTCTTGGCAAATGTACAACTGATCATATTTCTATGGCTGGACCATGGCTCAGATTCAGGGGACATCTGGATAATATCTCTAACAATCTTTTGATTGGCGCCACAAATGCTTTCAATAATGAAATAAACAAGGTGTTAAACAAAACTAGTGGCGAATACCAAGCCGTTCCGGATGCCGCCAGGGCTTATAAAGCTGAAGGAATAAGTACTATAGTTATTGGTGATGAAAATTATGGTGAAGGATCTTCCAGAGAACATGCAGCAATGGAACCTCGTCACTTGGGAGTACGGGTAGTGCTTGTTAAGTCATTTGCCAGAATACATGAAACCAATCTCAAGAAACAGGGAATGCTGGCTTTAACCTTTGCAAATAAAGAAGATTATAATAAGATCAGAGAAGATGATCATATTGATGTGATCGGCCTGCAAAAGTTCTCTCCGGGGATTCAATTGACTATCAGACTAAAGCACTCAGATGGTCAGGCAGAGGAAATTCGGGTTGATCACACTTATAATGAGAATCAGATTGGCTGGTTCAAATCTGGCTCTGCTTTAAATATGATTAAGTCTCAAACCACATAATAATATATGTACGTATCTAAATATTTTGTTAATTTTACAAGACTAGCCAAAACAAAAGAATGAGCAAAATTAAAGTACTGAATCCCGTCGTTGAAATGGACGGAGATGAAATGACCAGAATAATCTGGCAAATGATTAAGGATCGATTAATCCTTCCTTATGTAGATATTGAAATCGAATATTTTGACCTGGGAATTGAGCATCGTGATGCTACAGATGACCAGGTAACCATTGATGCAGCAGAGGCCATAAAGCGCCTGGGTGTTGGTATTAAATGTGCAACCATCACTCCCGACGAAGCTCGGGTTGAAGAATTTGGTCTCAAAAAAATGTGGAGATCGCCAAACGGCACAATTCGTAATATTTTGGACGGAACTGTTTTTCGAGAGCCAATATTATTATCAAATGTACCCAGATTGGTGCCGGGGTGGGAAAAGCCTATTTGCATTGGCCGACATGCTTTTGGAGATCAATACAAGGCCACTGACTTCACTGTTAAGGGAAAAGGAAAACTAACTATCGCTTTTGAAAGTGAGGATGGAGAGAATCAAAGCTATGAGGTATATAACTTTGAAGGTGACGGTGTAGCTCTTGCAATGTACAATACCGATAAATCTATTATTGGTTTTGCACATAGCTGTTTTAATATGGCCTTAACAAAAAAATGGCCCCTGTACTTATCTACTAAAAACACCATCCTTAAGCAGTATGATGGTAGGTTTAAGGATATTTTCCAGGAAGTATTCGAGAATCATTACAAGGAGTCCTTTGAGAAACAAGGTATTACCTACGAACATCGCCTGATTGATGACATGGTTGCTGCTGCGATGAAATGGGAAGGTGGATATGTTTGGGCTTGTAAGAACTATGATGGAGATGTACAATCTGACACTGTGGCTCAGGG
>JAYEFL010000019.1:0-5834 GCA_034658635.1 Bacteroidota bacterium
GCGTATTGGAGCCTGGTCTTTGAGCTTTTGAGTGTTGACGTCAGTATGAAGTCTACTTAAACACTCAACCAACTCTTCATAATCAACGGGTTTTACGAGATAATCATAGGCATGCCTTTTTAGAGCCTGAATAGCGTACTGGTCATAGGCTGTTACGAATACTATTGATGACTTAATGCCTATTGCCCTGAGCTCATCGTGGAAGTCGATTCCGCTTTTGTGAGGCATGTGGATGTCTAAGAAGATTACATCAGGACTGTCTTTTACAATGGCAAGTTTTGCTGCTGTGAGCTCACTGTGTGATGTTATCTGATGTGCTAAGCCTGCCTGATTTATCAGCTGGGTTAGAATATCAATGGCCTTGGGCTCATCGTCAATGATGATGCATGAAAGAGGGGGTGTGGTTTTCATCTGGTTCTTTTATTCTATTGTCTCTTTATCAGTATCTTAACTATCGTTCCGGTATCAGTGGCTTCTGCGCCTGGCAAATCTTCAATACTGTAACTAAAGTAGTCATTCCCCTCTTCATTTGCATAGCTGATCAGAGAGTCCATGATTTTCAATCCTCTTCCTGTTCCTTTTAAATTGCGATTTCCGGCTTCTTTTCTTCCGATTCCGTCGTCAGTGATGGATATTTCACAGCTGCCATTTGAATGAGCAACTGATACTTTCAGAGTGCCTGGCGTGTTCTTGGGTAGCAAACCGTGCTTGATGGCATTTTCAACAGGAATCTGTATCAAAAGTTTTGGGATTGGAATATCCCCTGTGGTATCATCTAAATCAGGTAAGGTAAGACCAGACAAAGAGTTACGGAAGGATTTTTTTATGGGATACTATAGAGACATCCCCTGTATCCAAGCCATTTAGTCTGTCAGTTTAAGATTCATCGATAAAAATTCTGCATTATGAATAATTTGACAGCTTGATTGGCTAGTTAATTCCTCCACCCATCGCACTTTCGCTGCCCGCTTCGCCGGCAGCAAAGCCCTAAAAATTAAATCGAACCCGCCGTCTCTTCCAACACACATGCCCTCACCAACCTAGTTCTAGAGGCAACGGACCGACCATTCATGTCTGTGCTTGTAACTGAGTCGCCCCACACCATCTTCATCACCGCTCTGGTACCGGAACAAAGAGTGTGATATGCCATCCACCGTGGATGACCAAAAGTAAGCACCGATGAACGGTCACACCATTGCCATTCTTCTCGGATTAGTAATTGGAAGTGTCTCATTTGCAGGGAGTATGATTGCCTTCGGAAAGCTGGATGGAAGGATTGGAGATATCCGTGCATCGTTTGTCCGATTTACGGCATGCCGGTAATCAAAGCCTGGGAAGCCAAGAATATCATTGTCAGGAAAAGAGGAATGGGAAAAAGCTATGCTGCTATTGAGAACTTCCTGTTTTTTGATGATAAGACCAGGATGTTGTTCGGGAATGCGAAGGATTCAATTCAGGCTTTGATTGGGGACTCGGGACTCGGGACTCGGGGTTTTTTAACGTTTTTTTCGTGTTTTATTGATGGTTTTGTCGTATTTTTGATGAGAATCATGGTGACTTTGTCATAATTTTCGTTAAACTTACATTTATGATAGTACGTTTTATAGTTGAGAATTTTCTTTCTTTTCGTGATGAAGTTGAGATTAGTATGATTGCAGGAAGTGAACGAAGGCTGCCTGATCACTATGTTAAACTTAAGGATTTTAATGTCCTGAAAAGTGCCGTGATTTATGGTCCGAACGCATCTGGCAAATCAAACCTGGTTAAGGCGATCTATTTTGCTCAACAGTTTATTTTGCATGGATTTAGCAGGGTTGAATCTTTAAACAAGCATCATAAATTGAATCCTGAAGGCTTCACAAAACCCACTCGGTTTGAATTTGAAATACTAGTTGGCAAAACCCTGTTCTCGTACGGTTTTACTCTTCAACTAAACGAAAGAATTGTCAAAGAAGAATTCCTTTACCGAATTGGAAAGAGCAGGAATATCATGGTTTTTGAACGTGATATCGATTCAAATAATGAAATCAGGGTAAAATATGGCATGAAAGTATCCAGGGATGAATCATTCCGGTTTGACATTTATGCAAAAGACTTAAAACCTGATCAATTACTATTGCAGCAAATCAATACCAGAAACCTGGATGAACTGGATTCGGCCATTCCTTTCACAACCGTTTATAAGTGGTTTCAGCAGAAACTTGTCGTTGTTTTTCCTGACGCTCGTTATGAAGGACTCTCCTACCCCAACACTAATGAGAGATTTATAGAAGTTCTGAGTAAGTTTTTAAACTCGATGGATACCGGGATTAGCGAAGCTTCACTTGCCGAGGTTGACATTGAAGAAGAGCTTAAGAATATCCAAGAAGCTGAACGGAATAAGATCCTAAACGATTTGAAGAGAAATACTGTTAAATTCCTTCAGATAAATAAGGTCTCATATTCTATCTGGCTGGATGAAAGCGGAAACATCCGTGGCAAAAAGCTAGCATTTGTTCATGCCAATAAAAATGGCAAACCAGTACTATTTGATTGTAATGAAGAATCAGATGGAACCAATCGTTTATTGGATCTAATTCCTGCACTAGACGTACTGAGTACTGATGAAAGCGTATTTATTGTGGATGAAATAGATCGCAGTCTTCATCCCCATTTATCCAAAGCAATTCTAAATTTGTTTTTTGAGTTAAGCCATGGCATTAACAACCAGCTAATTGTCACCACTCACGAATTATCTTTGCAAAATCTAAGAGCTTTACGTAAAGATGAGATATGGTTTATTGAACGTAAGCCTGATGGCCATTCTGAACTTTACTCACTGAATGAATTTAAAGTAAGACCTGACAAAGAGTTACGTAAGGATTACTTAATGGGTCGCTATGGAGCCATTCCCCGCATCCAAACCTTTTAATTTGTCAGCTTATATTATCATCTATGAAAAGGCTCAGGCAAGATCGGCCATACGGACGCCGCAGTCAACCGGAAGGCAGCAGAGAACCAGCAAAGGTTTTTGCTATTTCTACAGAAGGAACCTCAACAGAAGTCCGCTATTTCGAAGGTTTTAATCAGCATTCTAATCATTTAAATATCCAGGGTCGAGTTTTAGTAGACGTTCTTGAAAGACAAGATCCTGAGGATACAAAAAGTGCTCCTCAATATATCCTTTCTCTTCTTGATGAATATGTTGATGAATCGGGGATTGATTCAGATGAGCTATGGATTGTTTTCGACAGAGACAGGCAGAACAATAGCAAGGAACAGGTATTGGAGACCATTAATCAATGTCAGCAACGCGGATACAATGTTGCTTTCACAAATCCCTGCTTTGAACTTTGGCTATTAATGCATGTTTCTGATTTAAGTGACTATGATCATGCCATTCTTCTGGATAATCCTAAAGATTCTGTTCGGGCTAAAAAGAGATTTATTGACAAAGAAATATCTCGGCTAATTGGTGGATACCGAAAGAAGAATCTGCAATTTGATAGGTTTATGCCTTTTCTTGAACAGGCAGTGGCTCACGCTGAACTTCACTGTTCAAATCCTATTGAATTGGCTGACCAACTTGGAACAAGTGTCGGTAGGCTGGTTGGTGAAATTTTGGCGACACGACATTGAAAACAGTTTGTTCTCTATAATGCGTGTAATTCATCGATGAAAATTCTGCATTATGAATAATTTGACAGCTTGATTGGCTAGTTAATTCCTCCACCCATCGTTTTCGTAATTTCATTGTTGCAAAGTGCTGTAGTAGTCCCAGGTATGAATTTGTTTGAGATAAAAGAGTTCTTAAATCAATATTATCCTGGCTTACTGCGAGACTTTCAATACTATGATTTACTGATTATACGAATGAGTTCTTTATTCAATTAGCGTGATAATAGATAAGGGCCGCAATAGCACTACACTATATGCGGCCCTAAATAATCCTCTCAGGAATCAATCTTTGACAATAATTTTAGATGTTTGATTATTCGCGGTTGTGACTCGTATCACATACAACCCCTTTGACAAATTTGTGCCGGAATGATCATTTCCTTGCCATTCTATGGTATGCACTCCTGCTTCTTGACTACCATCAAATAGAACCTCAATTACCTGTCCCATTATGTTTACTACCTCAAGCTTCACATTCGCAACCCTATTAATAGAATACTGAATATTTATCTTATCGCTAAATGGATTTGGATAAACGCTCAATTTGTTTACATCAAATCCCAGATGTGCGTTAGAAATACTTCCAATATCTTCATTGCCATACCTGCCTCCGTCTGGCATAACAAACACTACTGGATTGACTTCCACAATACTAATTCCTGATTGTTGCTGATTATGTCCTAAATAAGAAGCTTTAAAAGAATAGCTGCCAGAGAGTAGCTCAAATTTGGGAGTATAGCCATCAAAACCAGTGGTTCCAAGTTCTTTCCATCCGGATGCATAGTAATGAACCAATCCGTTTGCCAACCCGGTGCCAGACAAATCCTCCAGTCTTGCTTTCACTCCAATGGTTGTATATACTAATGGATTCATTGGAACAATATCAACTCTTGACACTTGCTGAGAATACCCCGCATAGCCCATCTTGAATGCATACTTTCCCGGTAATAATTCCTTTGAAACCTCTCCATTTGATGAGTCCAGTATGAGACCGAATGACTTCCAACCTGATGCATAGTATTTAACCTCACCTGAGGAATGATTATCACCTTCAGAGTTCTTCAATTGTACTGCCATATTTACCGTTTGATAAATAATAGGACTACCAGTGGCAATATCCATTTTAGACATTTGTTGTGAATAACCACCATAGGTCATCTTGAATGAATATTTTCCAGGTAGAAGTTCTCGGCTTGCTATTCCATTTTCGATTGATCCAAATGATTTCCAGCCAGCAGCATAATACTGGACTTCACCTTCTAAGTGGTTGGAACCATCAGACTTTAAAAAATGGACCTTAACCGGTATTGTTTCGAAGGTTAATGGATTAACAACATCAATGTTAACATTTGAGATTTGTTGAGTAAATCCGAGGTACAACATTTTAAAAGCGTATTGGCCCGGTAATAACTCCATTGATTCTGTCCTACCATCTGATCCAGTAATACCAAATGCCTTCCATCCACTTGCATAATACTGAACCACTCCACCTTGAATCCCATTTCCCTCAGAATCGAATAATTGAACAATCACTCCATTATTTTCGGTATTTACAGTTTGGAAAACAACTTGATTGTTTTCAGCAATATTAATATTGGACTTTTGTTCAGTATATCCCGCATAGGACATCTTAAACGCATACGTTCCTGGCAGCAATTCAAGTCCTGGAGTGTTTCCATCTGCCCCAGTTACTCCTAGGTTTTTCCAGCCTGACGCATAGTACTGAGCTATTCCATTACTTATCGGATCACCTGTTGGTTTTTCTAATCTAGCTTGTGTGTTAATGGTTGTAAATACAAGTGGATTCGTAGCATTAATATCGACCTGTGAAATTTGCTGTGAAAATCCTCCATAAATCATCTTGAATGCGTACGCACCTGGTAGTAGATCAATCTGGTCGGTTTGTCCATTAGTTCCTGTAGTGCCAAGATCTTTCCAGCCACTAGCATAAAACTGAACATATCCCCCTTCCAATCCATTGCCATCTGAATCCAATAAATGCACTGTCATTCCATTGGCAATGGTTTCAAAAATGACGGGATTGATTTCCAAAATATTAACCTGTGATTGTTGGACTGTATAGCCAAGGTGGGTCATTTTAAAGGAATAACTGCCAGGAAGCAACTCAATACCTTCAGTTTTACCATCAACACTGGTATTACCAACACTCTTCCAAC
>JAYEFL010000020.1:0-20936 GCA_034658635.1 Bacteroidota bacterium
TCTTGTAATGATACGGAGAGATCTGGCAACCCAAATATTGTTTTTATAATGGCTGATGATTTAGGATATGAGGGCTTAAGTTCCAATGGAAGCCTGTCATATAATACACCTAACCTTGATCACTTAGCTGCTGACGGAATGCGATTTACACATTGTTACTCTCAGCCTGTATGTACTCCAACCAGAGTTCAGATTATGACAGGTCGATATAATTTCCGAAACTATAAGCAGTTTGGGTTTCTGGATCTTAAGGAAAAGACATTTGGTCATTATCTGCAAGAGGCTGGGTATGTAACAAGTATTGCTGGAAAATGGCAATTAGGAAATGGAATCGATGCTCCTTTCATGGAGGGATTTGATGAATACTGTGTTTGGCAGATATATAATAACGTGGCCGGGAAAGATGTCAGAGGATCAAGATATGCCAACCCAAAGTTGTACAAGAACGGAAAGCTGATCGATGGAAGCAAAGGCTTATACGGACCAGACCTGTGTGCCGAATTTGTCATGGAATTTATTGAGAAGAATCAGTCAAGACCTTTCTTTGTCTATTATCCCATGATTTTGACCCATGATCCTTTTGTACCCACACCAAATTCCAATGAGTGGGAAGAAGATCCATTCAAACGAGATACTAGTTTTTTCAGAGATATGGTGGTTTATACAGACAGCATTGTTGGTCTTATTCGAAACCAAATTAAGGCCTTAGGATTAGAGGATAATACCTATTTGTTCTTCACCGGTGATAACGGAACAAGTCGTAGTATATATACTCATACCGATCGGGGAATAGTAAGAGGAGGGAAGTCTTTGACTCATGAATATGGGATACATGTTCCATTTATAGCTTATGCTCCAGATCGCATTTCTTCAGGACAAGTAAGCAATGCACTGATAGACTTTACAGATATTCTACCAACACTGACAGGTATTGCCGGAATCAATCTTCCTGTAAAACCGATTCTCGACGGTTATAGTCTGCTTCCTCTTCTACATGGTGATACTGAGGTGGTCAGGGAGTTCATTTATGGATACTATTGGACGAGAGGAAGAAATCCTTTAAAAGTGAAGGAATATGTTCGTACTCACAGCTATAAGTATTACAGAACCGGAGAACTATATGATCCTGAGCTAGATCCCGAAGAAAAAAATCCACTGCAAGGACCGGAATATGAGCAGGTTGTTGAAAAAATGAAGAAGAACATGAATTCTGTTCGTCTATCTGATATGAAAAAGTAATTCTTTGTTTATTATTTGTTTCAAGAAATTTTGATTTGACCATTCAAGACGCAACATGTTGCCTCCGGTTCTTTCAAAAAAGCTGATACGAATGGCGTGCAGCCCTTCTCCTAAAGCGATCTCTCCTGATGCTTCAACAGCTCCGTGCAGCCCGTCATGGTTTATAACAAGCTGATCACCAATCATTAGTTTGCTGCCATCATCAGAACTAAGATAAAAACGGTATACTCCCTCTTTTTCGATTTTCAAAAATCCCTGGTAATCAATTGAGAAATTCTCTTCATCTTCCTTTGCAGCCAGATCAAAATTTTCAGCAACGCCTTGCTTTTTAGCTACTAAACCATTGTAGTTCGGAATGCGATTCCATTCACCCTCGTAGTAGTTATATTTTAGCCCAGCCTTAATCCCTGACAAATGTCGGCCCTGGAAAGGCTCAGCCTTTTCAAAATACTGACTACTTGTATCACTGATTGGCTTGCCGTTAAGGAAACAACATGCTATTAATGATGTGTTTTCCTGAATTCTTAAAGAGCCCTGATATATTGGTGAATCAGTTGTTGGTATGCTGCCATCTGTGGAATACCTGATTATACTTGTATCCTCTTTTTTTTGAATCTCAATATCAAGAAAGCCAGTAAACTTTTTATATTCTGAAATGATGACAGGCGGTTCATATATAACAGGAGAACCGACAATATCAAGAATAATAACTGTATTAACAGGATCAGGACAAATAAGTGGAATGTGAATGAATACTCCATCTCTTTCTTTGGTAATCTTTAATTCTTCCTGACGAGGATCTGCCAGCATATATGATCTGATTGTTTCATTTCCAATACCAGGCACTTTTAACACTCCATTTTCAGGGTAGTTGAAAACATGGAGGTACAAACGGGTGCTTTCTGCCATCGGCTTTTGAGTGCAACGTCCCCAATCCAGATTCTTGAATGGACTTGCATTGCTTCCATAAATTGCCTCCGCATTAATTTTCATCCAGCTGCCAATATCACGCATTCTGTCGATACTTTCCTGGGGAAACAGTCCTTCAGCGGTGGGGCCAATATTCAACAGGAAATTTCCTCCCTTGGAGGCAATATCTGCAAGTTTATGTAGCAAGTCTTCAGTACTTTTGAAATCTTTGTCAACCCGATTGAAACCCCAGTGATCATTCATAGTCATGCATGTTTCCCAATCCACTCCTGGTAAACCTGTTGCAGGAATCTGCTGTTCCGGAGTTCCGAAATCTCCCCCAAATTCGCCCTCCTCGGTTATGCCAGCCATGCCTGATCTCCCAACACCTACACGATTGTTGATAATGATATCAGGTTGCAGACTCCTTACATAATGGTATAAATCAGTTCCATATTCACTGGTCCAGGTTTTTTCCCATTCCCCGTCAAACCATAAAACTCCTATGTCTCCATAATTTGTTAAAAGCTCTTTCAATTGCTTCTTCATGTAGGAAACATAATCATCGAATACAGCACCTTCTTCGGAACGCTGAGTTTCCCAACCCCTTCTAGGCAGATAATCAGGATGATGCCAATCCATTATTGAATGGTACCAACACAATATGATGCCTTCCTTTTCACATTCATCGGCCAGCTCCTTTAAAATATCTCTTTGGAATGGAGTCGACATGATATCAAAATCCGTTTGCTTCGAATCCCACAAACAGAACCCATCATGGTGCTTTGAAGTGATTACAATATATTTCATGCCTGCATCTTTGGCAATCTTTACCCATGCCGATGCATCAAAAAGCACAGGATTAAACTTGTCAATGAATTGATTATAAGTTTCCAAAGGAATCTGGGCTGTTGTACGTATCCATTCTGCATGATCTTGTGAATCTCCCCATTCACCAGCTGGTACAGAATACAAGCCCCAATGGATAAACATGCCAAGTCGGGCTTCACGCCACCATTCCATTCTTTGATCATGCTCTTCAGGGGTTTCGGTGCCAGGAACGTATGATTCAGATTGGCAGCTAATTATAATTGCAACAAAAAGAAACGGAATTATTTTTTTCATAAATGTAAAATTTAGAAAGCCCACAATCATTAAAAATACTTAAAAATTGAACTCTTTTGATTATTAATTGTCAATTTTGGACACTCTAATACAAATATATTGATGACAAAGTCTTCAGAAAAACTTTGGTCCAGGGATTTTATCCTATTGAGCCTGTCAATGCTGCAACTTTCTATTGCTTTCTATTTTCTCCTGCCAACCCTCCCGATATTTGCAATTGATGTTCTTGGGGTAGAAAATAGTCAGGTTGGCCTGATCATTGCAATTTTTACTTTGGCTGCACTGTTGATCAGACCATTTGCCGGGATTGCTGTGGACTTGCTTGGTAGAAAATGGATTCTGATTATTTCTGCCATATTATTTTCTCTTCTGTTCATTGGATATAAGTGGACCATACTATTTGTACCACTACTGATTATGCGCTTTTTGCACGGATTGCAATGGGGAGTATCAACATCTGCATATTTTACTGCGGCTGTTGATATTATCCCATTGAAGAAGCGAGCCAGGGGAATTGGTTATTTTGGACTGGCTTTTAACATTGCTATGGCAGTTGGGCCAGCTTTGGGATTGTTGATCATGGGGAATGATCGATATGATTTATTATTTTTCAGTGGGCTTGCTCTGTCATTCACGGGTTCGCTTTTTCTATTCCTGGTTAAATTCCCAAAATTTATTAAGCCTCCCAATCTGCATTTTTCATGGAATGGCTTATTTGCAAAACGCACATTACCAGTTTCTTTTAATATTCTTTTGATCTCTTCAACCTTTGGAGGAATTGTAACATTTCTGGCCATTTATGCCAGAGAGCAGGGACTTGAAAGTTTTACAGGTATTTACTTCACTCTGATGGCTGTTGGGATGGGGCTTGCCCGCATATTTTCAGGCCAGATATTTGATCGTTTTGGTCCAGGAATAATTACCCTAATCGGTATATTAATGGCGGTCTCTGGTTTTTGGTTACTTGCAGCGATTCCTCAATGTTCCTGTTTTTTAATATCAGGCTTCACAATTGGAGGTGGGATAGGTATTGTTATTCCAAGCTTTCAAACTATGGCTAATAATGTTGTGATGAAGGAAAGGCGGGGAGTAGCCAATAGCACATTTTTAATTGGACTTGATCTTGGAATAGGAATCGGAGGCTTATATACAGGATTGCTGGCAGATCTTTTCTCTCTCTCGGTGGCATTCAAAGTGGCAAGCATCGTACTATTTGTAAGTCTGGTTGTGTTTCTTGTAAGAACACTTCCTCATTACAATACTCACCGTATTTCGGAATAATGACATTTAAGTAACGGTAAAAGTCCCACCTAACAATCAAGTTAGATGATTTCTTTTTCGTACCTTTTAATTCAATTGAGAAACCAAAACCATTGTCCTATGCAACGATTAGTATTAGCACTTGTTTATTTAGTATTCGTATCATTTAATTCAATTGGGCAGGATATACCTACATCAGGTGGTCTAGAAATCATCTATAGCGAGACATTTGATTGGGAAAATCTTAATGATACAAAAGGTTGGACTATGCCGGATGGGTATTACATGGAAGATCCAAATGACACAGGGCTTAACTGGCACTGGTGGCCCAATGATAGTTTGGTTGCTGACTATACATTTGAACCACCTTTTCAGTCAACTTCAGCTTCTGACGGACAATTGTGCCTATTCGCCAACCTTTACAATAATTACTTTGACCCACCAGCCAGATGGTCAATTAACAATTCCATAGTCTTTCCCTTAATCGATTGTAGTGATCATGCTTCTGTAATAATTCGTTTTCAAACTTCATTTCAAAATTATGGTTCGGAATACTGGGAAGATTGGTCTAATCTTGTTGAGGTATCCAACAATTATGGCGTTCATTGGGCTTCCTTCAATGCAGGATTTGGATGTGGGCACAGAGATCGTCCCAATGATGTTGCTCCGGGAGAACCAGCTATTTTTGAAGCAAATATTACAGGGATAGCAGCCGGAATGCCAGCAGTTCTCATCAGAATAAACTGGCAGAACTATTTTGGAATGTATTATTGGATTATTGATGATTTTGAGATAGTGGAGGCATACGACAATGACCTTCGAATATAAAATATTGACATTCAGTGGGATGATATGAATGTTAGCACTGAGGAAGGATTCAGTTATATGTTGCCGATTAGCCAATTAATAGACGGACATGGCTTTCATCTGCTTGAATCAACAGTAATTAATATGGGTAAAAACCTTCAAACGGATATAATGCTAAATCTAAACGCAGTTAAAAACAGTCAAGTTGAATATAGCGATGAAAAAGCAACTTCTCTTCTTGATACTGAATGGGAAGAAACCGTGCTGCTGGATGGTAAATTCATCCCTGACAAAGCATTTGGAAAATTTGAGATCACCTTCAATTGGACACAGGCTGAAGAAGAAAGCTATCCTGAAGATAATTCAGAAACTCTATCCTTTATTATAACAGATTCAGTTTATTCACGTGCAGATGATACAGCTGATTATCCATTTTCTTATAGATATGCAGAAGACGAACCTGGATTAAATGCTATTGTTGACCATTATATCGGATCGATATTTCCCATATATGGCGACTGTGAGATTGATGGAGTTTCGGTATATATAATGGGTGGTTTGGCAGACGGACTAATCCATTTTCGTTATGTTGTTTTTGTGGAGGTCAGAGATGAGAATGAAGAAATTATTGATCGTAATTTGCTCCTTTCTTCAGAATTAGTTGACCTGGATTCTTCTATGTTCAATCAGTGGATATATTTGCCATTTGATAAAGATGGTGAATCAGAATTCATATCTTCAGAAACTGTTCTCTATGCTGGCATTCAATATAGTGATTATCATCCTGATGAAATGACAAGGAGGAATCAAGGATTGACTATCGGGGCTGATAATTCCAGCCCTAACCATGATCCCAGGTCAGTTGGTTATTCTGCCGCATCTTTTTGGGATGGCTCTACTTTTATAACTGAGAGGAATTTAATGGTCAGGTTATTATTAAATGACCACACAGACTTATCTGGTCAAGACAATCAGTTAAACAGCCCATTCTCTCTTCAACAAAATTTCCCAAACCCATTTGCTGAGGAGACAAATATCACATATAACTTAACCCAGCCAGCTCCAATTGATATCGTGATTAGAGACATAACCGGCAGAACCGTAATGGTGATTAATGAGGGTACGAAGCCCCTTGGAGAGCATTCTGTCTCATTGAAAGCGAATGGATTAGGAGCAGGTCTTTACACATACACAATTATTGCAGGTGATTTCCAGGATACTAAGCAGATGGTTATTAGTAAATAGAGTTATTTGTTATCCTGATTCTTTATCCTTTTAGAATCAAGCTGATATGCCATTTTATGACATTATTCGCAAATCCTTTCAGATAAGCAGTCGGCTCAGCATTCAGATAAATTCCTATCTTTGTTTGTGTGGGAATACATGATGACATAAAAGGCAGATTGATTATTTTTAGGGATTTGTGCTCAGATCACCAGGTAAAATATCTATATGCTTTTGGATCATCTGTTACAGATAAATATGACCCCATTAATAGCGATATAGATTTACTTGTTGAGATTGATGATCCTGATCCGGTGGAAAGAGGCGAAAAACTCATAAACTTGTGGGATAAATTTGAAGCTTTCTTCCATAGAAAGATAGACCTGTTAACAGATTCCTCGATTAAGAATCCAATCCTTCGGAAAAATATCGACAATACAAAAGTTTTGATCTATGACGGAGCGGGGAAGAAAGTACTTATCTGATATTCTAATAGCTATTGATTTAATCGAATCATTTACAAATGACATAGATTCTTTTGAGGCTTATACCGCAGACTTAAAAACTCAAAGTGCTGTTGAGAGACAATTAGGAATTGTTGGGGAAGCTGTTAAAAAATTCAAGCAAGAGTGTCCGGAGGAAATACTTGAATATTCTCAACAAATTGTGGGATTTAGAAATAGAATAATCCATGCTTATGATAGTATTGACAATTCTATTGTTTGGGTTATTCTTAAAAGATATCTTTTCCCTTTGAAAGAAGAGTTAATTAAAAAAGTGTAGGGTCCCCTAAACTTTCATCCAGAAAGCGAATGGATTAGGAGCAGGTCTTTATACTTACACAATTATTGCTGGTAATTCCCGGGAAACTAAGCAGATGGTTATTAGTAAATAGGGTTTTGGATTTGTGAGAAATGACATTTAAGTATATGTTTGTCAGACATTCTCCACCAATGTAGTCCTGAGCCTCCACAATATTTGAACTCCTTGCAGTTTTTGCACGAACCAGTTTGCATCCATGACCTGTCGCGGAAAAGTTCAAATCGTTTTTCCCATATCTCGGTAAACCGACTCTCATAAATGGATCCTTGAATCAATTCACGGTCGATATTCGGACAGGCGGAAACCGAACCATCAGCTAGAATAGATCCTATATTGATTCCAGCACGGCAGAAGAAAAAACTATCTCGAACCTTGCCCTCATATGGTCCCACGTAAGACTCACAGCTAAAATTAACTATCAGGTCTGAATCTTCTTCTCTCTTAGCCTGTATGAACTTCATGAGATAATTAAACTCATCTGCAGATAAATCAAGTTCGGGATAATCTCGAGCTCTTCCAATAGGAGTAATTGTAAACAATCTCCAGGCCTTGAGCCCCCGGCTTTTGAGATCTTCATAAACATCAGGAAGCTGATAGATATTTCTCTTATTCACACAGCTTACCACATCACTTTGAACTCTTGGAGTGGAAAGAATCAAACCCAAAGCATTCATTGCCTTGGAGTATGCATCCTCACGATTCCGAATCCAATTGTGATCTGCTTCCTGACCATCAAGGCTTAGTGTGATAGCACCAAGTCCACTGTTAATAAGCTTGTTATAGATCTCAGGTCGTAGTGCATATCCGTTGGTTACTATTCCCCATCTGAATCCCATTTTTCTCAGCCTGAACCCTATTTCCGGAAGATCTTTTCTCAAAAGAGGCTCTCCACCAGTAATGACCACCATGATTTCTGTTGGATCATATTTCTGTGCAATGTGCTCCATTTCGTTGAGAAAAACATCGGCGGGCATATCAGGAATTTCTGAGTCGACATGACAATCAGAACCACAATGAAGACAAGAGAGATTACACCTGAGAGTGCACTCCCAGAATAAATAGTTTAAGGGATGCAGAGCTGTTTCTGCTTTACGGAATTGTCTGTAAGACTCTTGTATAATCTTATGCTTGATTCCTAATCCCTTTTTGTGCACAATGAACCTATTTTTTCTGTAGCAGAATGTTAAGCATCTGTGAACTCATCTCAATAGCCTGAATACTAATGGTGCTATCAAGATCCGAAAACTGTCCATTTGCTTCTCCATCTACATCTTTAAACTGCATTTTGTATAGGTCTAATCTCTGACAGAAAATAGAAAAGTGTCCTTCTGCGTCAGTTGTGGTGTACTGTGGTAGATCATGAATTCTCACCTCAACACCTTCGATAGCTTCTTGACTGCTTGCTGACAATACTTTTCCTTCAAGCAAAATATCCTGTCCGAAATCCTGCGGTGTTCCGTAACAGGCTTGAAATACAAAAAGCATTGTTGATAAACTGAAAAGGCCGAAAATTGACTTAATTATTCTCTTTTTCGACAGATTGAACTGATTCTGAATGTTTTTCATAGCCTCTGGTTTTGATAAAGTTACGCAATTTTTATGCCAAGCCCATACTATTTGGCTTGAAATTTTTCAACTTCATCCGGCCATTCAATTTGCTTGTTGGTTGTTTTATCCAATGGCATTTGTGCATCAACAGAGCGAAGATATGTTCCCAGGATTTGTGCTAATTCTTTTCCTTTGGAAGGATTCTGAGAGATTCGATTATTACTCTCACCAATATCATCCACCAGATTGAAAAGTTCGAATGATCTGTTCAGATGATAATATATGAGTTTCCAATCACCCAGTCTCACACTGCTACTAGCTCCAATTCCTGGTCCTGTTGGTCCCCATTTATTCGGGAAATGCCAGAATATTGGGCGATTTACTGAGGGATCAGACTGTTTGGATAGTAAGGGAACAAAGCTTACGCCATCAAGGGTTTGGACAGTTTCATAGGAAGTGATTTCTGCCAGCTCAAGAATCGTGGGATAGAAATCTTCAATCATCACATATGAATTAATGATACTCCCTGGTTTAGTTACCTTAGGCCATTTCACGATCATAGGTTCTCTGATTCCTCCCTCATGAGCAGAACCTTTACCGGAGGAAAGAGGTTTGTTGTGGGTGTGCTTTTCGCCAGCTCTTGCCACCGCACTCAATCCTCCATTGTCAGAAGTGAAAAGAATGATAGTGTTTTCTTCCAGATCATTTTCTATAAGGTAGGTCATAAGATCTCCCAGACTTTTATCCATGCCTTCTACCATTGTTGAATATTTAACCTCTACAGCTGGCAAACCCATTTTTTCATAGCGTTCAGCAAATCTATTATCCTTATACATGGGCGTGTGAACTGCATAATGAGCCATATACAGAAAGAATGGTTTGTTCTGCATTCGTGCACTATCCATGGCCAGGATAGCTTCTCTGGTAAGAGCTTCAGATAAGAAAATGTCTTGTCCGTGATATTTTTCCAAACCAGGCACAGACCAAACTCCGGTGGGATTACCTAAACTATCATTACCAAAATTTTCAGTTCCTAAATAACTTTTGGGTGCACCTGCTGCATGTCCGGCTATGTTAACATCAAAACCTAGTTTCAGAGGATTTTCTCCATCATTTTTCAGAGCAGCAAAGTGAGCTTTTCCACAATGGATGGTGAAATATCCGTTTTGTCTGAGGATTTCTGGCAGTGGAGTCGCATAAACAGTCTGTGGAACGTTGGGTACTGAACTAACACCACCATAATTCCACTCTGGAAGCTTGAGTAGCTTATCCTTTGGCTCCTGACTACCATCCTGATTCAGAGTCCAATTGCTTACCCTGTGGCGAGCTGCATTCATCCCGGTAATCCAACTTACGCGGGTAGGAGAGCATACAGCACAGGAATAGGCATTGGTAAATTTTACTCCTTCGTCAGCAAGCCTTTCCATATTAGGCGTATGATATCTGTCGTTGAAAGGGGTTCTTTCTGTCCAGAATGGCTCAGATGTGTCTTGCCATCCCATGTCATCAACGAGAAAGAAAATGATATTAGGCTTGTTTGTAACCTGTTGACAACCTGTTAATAAGATGCTGATTAGAAGTGTAAAAGCTGTTAATAATGTTCGAATATTCATGCCTTTTCTGTTTTTTATAAAAGTACCGAAAAAAGCTTAAGCAAATTTTGCAATAAGGTACAGAATCAGGCTAACTATCAATAATATGGTTATAACCAGCCCGATATTTATTCTTGGACGCCTATTAGGGGCAGGTGGCTCCATTTGCTCTAATTCATCAAGACATTCCTTAAGAGGTTGCAAGTATTTGTATTTCTGAAAATTTAACATCAGGATGATCAGACCAATGATAAACATCATAGAGAAGCCAATAGTCAGGTAATCGTGTTGTGTCATATGTAAATTACCGTATTCCAAATATCTGTACAACAGGGTTATGGGCAGGAAAATCACAATCCCGATTATGGGTGAGAAAAACTGGCTCTTTCTGAAATTTCTTGATAATAAACTAAGTTTTCCGGATAAGCTTTCTTGAAGAGATCCGGATTCATCAAGCTTTTTTATTTTATTCAACTGTCTCAAACCTTCATACATGGCGAGGGTAACTGAAATTCCAAGAATTAGTGCAATGGCAATGCTATAGATATTGAAAGGGAAGCTTATGAAAAGTCCAGCAATGATCATAGGAATAATGATAATTCCACTAATTAATCCTGTTTTCTTTTCCCGCACAAATTGAGAAATAATATCCTTCGATTTTGATTCTATTGATTTAATAATAGTTGACCGCGTAAGTCGATTATTTTCTTCGATATTTTTGCTGGCTTCCTGCCAGATCTGTTTAATGTCAGTTTGCTTATTCATTGTGCCTGGATTATTTGCATTGTTACTTCCAGCTTTTTCTTTATCCTAAGTATTTTTACTCCAACATTGGATTTACTCAGGCCAGTTATCTCGGCAATCTCCTCATAGGTTTTTTCTTCCAGGTAAAGCAGAATTACTGCCTTTTCTATTTTTGACAAGGTTGAAATTGCCCGGTAAAGAGCGTTTATTTCTTCATTGCTCACATCAGGGTTGGTTTCATCAGAATACTCCAGATCATTGGGTGACAGACTCCTGGCCTTAGTTTGCTTTTTAGAATTAGCAGACATTGAAATAGCAGTATTCAAGGCTACCCGATACATCCAGGTACTTAGTTTACTATTACCTTTGAATTTGTTCCAGGATTTCCAAAGTTGAATGATAACCTCCTGATACAAATCTTCTTTGTCTTGAATATTATCATGAAACATTCCACATACCTTATGCAGAATTCCCTGGTTCAGCTCAATTTGTTCGATGAATGCTTCCCTTTCTTGTGCTGGCATTAATATCAGTTTCTTAATAAGTCTCGATACAAGCAGAAAAATTACATAAGTTTCTGTAAAAACTATTCAGAAGTGAGAAAGAAATGCTTGAATGGCTTACCTGAACCTTTACGAAAGGCCTTCCATGGATCTGATTGTTTGAGTAGGATCATCCTGATTACCGGATTAAGTAAAGATGCAAGGCCTCTGCTTAAGACAGTTTGACGTTCTGCCATTTGGAAAAAGTAGTCTGTTAGATTCTCAGACCGGAAATGGAGTAGCTCTTCTAATTCGTCTCCATCTTCGTAATATCCACAATGGAAGTTCTTGCTGGCAAAGGCTTTCGAAGGTAGATTTAGATTTTTCAAACCTTGTATTGAGAAAACTTTATCAAGGAAGCCTTTATATGTAATGCGACATTCAGTACCGCCTGAAAGATTGAAAATCTGATTTCTGATAGGATTGAAATTATTAATGGCCTTCAGAAAAGCATTGCCTGCATCATGAGCAGTTATTATTTCAAGTGAGGTTCCTAACGGCATATGGAAAAATAATGGATTTAGTTTTGTTTGAGATCCCATTACGGCAGATACCCTGAAAATGGAATAGTCAAGTCCGGACTCCCTGATGAGCCTTTCAGACTCAATTTTTGTCTGAGCATAATAATCTCCTTCACTGGGATTCAGCGGGTCAGATTTTTTGATCCATGGGGTTTTGACCCGGTCGCCATATATTGAAATTGAGGATGCATATAGAATTCTGGCATTTCGATTACCCTGATTAAGAGCATTGATAATATTTCTTGTGCCTTCTACATTGATTTGTCGGGCTAAATCAGGATTGTTATCGGCAGCAGGTGGAATAAGAGCTCCCAGGTGAATAACATAATCAATACCCTGACAGGCCAGCCAAACTTTAAACGGATCGCGAAGATCACCATACATAACTTCAAGCTCTGGGTGCTTTTTTAGTTTTGCTTTATTCTTGCTTGTAACCAGATCAAAGGTCCGGGTTTTTACAGAATTACTCCCAGCTGCTATTTTTATGATCTCGTACCCAATTGATCCGCAGGCCCCCGTAACAAGAATACTTATCTTTTTCGACATGCCCGAAAGTAGGTGTCAAAGAGTAATAAGGCGCTTATCCTATCTGGCTGGGTCTGCAGATATGTCCAGTCCAGTTGGTCTGGTCTAGTCTTTTACCTTTTTGAGATATGCAGAAGGAGTTTGACCAGTAATTCGTTTAAAAACAGAATTAAAAGTCGATTTTGAATTGAATCCAGAATCAAAAGCAATCGCGAGTAGCGTAAAGCGTTGGATGTCTTGTTTCTCAAGCCTTGAAATAACTGCTTTTACCCGATATTCATTAATAAACTGGTAGAAATTTTTGTGTAATACACCGTTCAGAGCCTGAGTCAAATGATGTTTTGGAATATGCAGTTGCTGACTTACTTCAGAAAGTGTTATCTCAGGATTTAGATACAATTGCTTGTTATCCATTGCTTCAGAAATGCTTTTCGCAAGTTTCTGAAGTTCTGCCTGATTCAATCCCGATTTAAGGTACTGCGCAGTTTGTCCGGATGAAGATACGGGATTCTTCGCCGAGTTGGGATAGTGAAAAATACTGGCCTGCCTGTATCCGTAGAAACTGAAGGCGAAGGAAATCAGAGTCAGACCTATGTAAATAAAGATTTTGGGATCAAATGTTAGATCCACCACAAGCCAGCTAATGCCTTTGCCTAAATAAGTCAAACAGAAAGAGACATAAACTGTGATGGAGAAAAAGAGTAACCATACAAGAGTGATCTTTCCGGAAGTAAATGAAAAATGCTCCCGGATTCTTCTTCTATGCTTTGTTAGTGCGATAAATACCAGTATGCTATATGCTGTAATAGATGAAAAAATTAATATATCATAAACTGATCTGGCAAACCAGCTGGGATACTCTTGGGAAAAGGGTTCGGGTTCAAGCATTTTCACAGGATCTCTGAAAAAAAATGCAATTCCAAGAAGCAGAAAAAAGGGAGCAAAATGCAATATCTCAATTCTCTTAAACCCAGGCTTCTCAAGTATTAAGCCTCTTACATACCCCCATAGCAGTGGGCCGTAAAGCATTGGGGCAACAAGAAATGGTAATTGGTAAGGAACCATATGCAACCACCTGACGTTCAATAGGGCCAGAGCCATTTCTATCCCAACAATGAAAAGCCAGGCGGATAAAAAACGATCGGCAATTAATTGAGGACGCTTAATTGCAATGATCAAGCCAGCAAAGACAGATTGAGTTGCGCCAATATATAATACAGGTTCAATCATGAATTTGCCCACTTAGTGCCTGTAATTGCACATTTTTGCCAAACTTGGTGCTCCATGATAAAGTTTTTGTGGACAGTCTGTCAAATGTACAAATTTTGCTTATTATCTTGCCGGAGGATTTATTTTTATATTATAGCAATAGAATGAAAGCGAAAAGGGTAGTTGTTGGTATCTCTGGTGGCGTAGATTCTGGTGTCGCAGCTTATATGCTAAAGAAGCAGGGCTATGACGTGGTAGGACTATTTATGCGGAATTGGCATGATACAACAGGACTTAAATCAGCAAGCTGCACGTATGAGGATGATGTCATGTTTGCTGAAATGGTGGCTAAGAAGCTTAGTATTCCGTTTTATGAAGTTGACCTGAGCGAGCCTTATAGAAGAAGGGTGATTGATTATCTGTTTAAAGAATATGAGTCAGGCAGAACGCCAAACCCGGATGTGCTTTGTAATAGGGAGATTAAGTTTGATGCTTTCGCAGAAGAAGCTTTTAAACTGGATGCGGATTTTGTTGCAACAGGGCATTATTGTCGTAAGGAAACCATTAAAACACCACATGGTGATATGCATCGTCTCTTGGCCGGAAAAGATCCTAACAAAGATCAAAGCTATTTCTTGTGTCAGGTCAATCAAAAGCAATTAAGCACAGCACTATTTCCTATTGGCGAGCTTATGAAGCCTCAGGTTAGAGAGATTGCCCGCGAACAGAACCTGGCCAATGCCGATAGAAAAGATTCGCAGGGCATTTGTTTTGTGGGAAAAGTTGATCTACCCACCTTTCTTCAGCAACAACTTCAGGTTAAAAAGGGAGATATTGTTGAGATTCCGGCCAATTCAAAGCTAGTAGTGGACTCTGATGATCTGACCAGGCTGGCAGCTCCATATCCTTTTACACCTGAATCTGGAATCATGATCGGTCAACATCGTGGAGCCCATTTTTTTACAGTTGGTCAGCGAAAAGGTATTAACATTGGGGGAAAACCAAAGCCCTTATTTGTCATAGGTACTGATGTGGCGAAGAATATCTTGTATGTGGGACAGGGGCAAGATCACCCACTGTTATCAAAGAAGGCTTTATTTATTCGCAATGAAGATATGCATTGGATAAGACCTGACCTGACAATAAGTTCAGGAGAAGAAAGGGAGTATAAAATTCGAATTCGATATCGTCAGGAATTGCAAAATGGTAGTTTGATCATGCGCCCTGAAGGAGGATACGTCCTTTTTGATACTCCACAGAGAGCCGTGGTTTCTGGCCAGTTTACTGCGTTCTATTTAAAAGATGAGTTAGTTGCAAGTGGAGTGATTCAACACTGATCATCTGGTAGTTTCTCAAAAAGTCTTTGATTATGTGTAACAATTTCTATTGATCCTATTTTCAGAACTTGTTATTACTTACTGGATGAGACAGAAAGGAAAGATTTATTCCAGAAAATTTTTTCAAATATCCTGAAGGGCCTTACCAAACCCAGGAATGATTAATTCTAAAGATTATCAGCAGGAAGACTGAACGAAAAAACCGCACCTGAGTCCGGACAATTATCTACTTTGACCTGGCCCCCTAGCTTGTCAATAATTCTTTTCACGATGGATAGTCCCAATCCTTGACCCTCAGCTTTTTGAGGGTTAAGACGTGAGTATGGGATAAATAGTTCATCCCTGAGGTTTTCAGGTATTCCTGCTCCATTATCACAAACACTAAACCAGACTATGTCTTTTTCAACTTTTGTGTAAATCTTGATTACTGCAGGACTTCCGCCATATTTCATAGCATTGCTTAAATAATTCACCCAAATTTCTTCAAGCCATGGCCCGTATCCGATAGCTGAAGGCCACGATTCAGGTGGATATATCTTTGCTCCGGTCTTTTGGGTGAGATCAGTGATTCTCTGACAGGCTGAATCAAATACATCCTCCATTTTAACAGGGTGCATTTCCACTTCTTTAGATCTTACCGAGGCTAATAATAGCAGTTCTTCAATTATATGAACCATTTTGAAAGCACTATTAATAATCAGATCGTTAAACTTCAAGGCTTGCTCATTATTCCCATCCATTATTTCATCTCCCAAAAGATCACTAAATCCAACTATGCCATTCAAAGGAGTTTTCAAATCATGGGCAACAGTATGAGCATAAGCATCTAATTCATCAATAAGCTTCTGACTATTAGATATTTCCTTTGATAGCACCTGGTTGGATTCGTGTAAAGCATTCTCGGTATTTTTCAAAGAAGAAATATCATTAATTACCATTAACCTGCCACTAATAGCCTTTGATTTTTCTTTCAGGTCGGTTATACTAACGTCAAGAACTTTTCTATTAATATTGATTTCAGTTCGAAGATTGTCTACTGATAATCCAGGCCTGTTGAGGATTGTGAGAATGGAGGGAGCCATTGAAAAGGAACTGTTAACTGGTTTCCCCAAATAATTCTTTGATGGATCAGCATTAACCAACTTCAGGAAGCTTGGATTAACATCTTTTATTCGTCCTTGATTATCAATAAGTAAAACTCCTTCAGACATGATTTCAACCAAGGCTCCACGTGCAACAGGTATGAGATCAAACAGCTTGAACCGAAATATACCAATAACTATAAAAAATGATGTGAAAATAAAACCTACTAAGGTCCATTCCATTCCGGGAATTGGATTGGAAGGTATTATGTAGAGAATGTTTCCAACAATAACAGATACACTGGCAAAAAAGGTTAGTATCGCCTGTCTCCTGAATATTTTACGGAATCTGATTGCTGATCGCAACAATAGAAAGAGACTGACTCCAATAAAAATGTAAGCATATACAAAAAAGATCCAGAATCCTATTCCATGACTATATACTGCCAGATGATTTGAACCCTCAATATGAATATTTGTCCAGATCCATTTATGATGACTATTGGTCCAGCTTAGCAGAAGAGTAACTAATGGAATTATGCTACCCAGTGCCCAATGAACGGGTTTAGTAAGAATGAGTCGATTGGTGAATTCCTGCGTAAAAGCTAAAAAAAGTATGGGTGTTGATAGTGTTCCTATATAGGCAATCTGAGACCAGAATAACTTTTGGGGAACCATCTGGGCAGCTGATTCAAAAATATAAGCAAATGTCCAAATAAATAATGCGACATAAAACCACAATAGAGGTCGGATACCAGAAGTTTTTCTCTTCGAAAATATCAGGAGAAACATGGCTATGCAGATAAGTGCAATAACTGCATATGTTGCACTAGGAACTGAAATGATATAAAGTGACTCTTCCAAAAGGATGAAATTAGATTATTCAGCTTATCTCAGGTCTTTTGCAAAGATAGTGATGAGATTGTCAATTTCCTCATCATCAAAGCTAATTTCCGGTAAGCATTTGAATTATAGAATTTTTCATGGATTGGACATCAAAAGAGAAGATACCTGTAAACTCTTCATGCCAAACTAACAGATTTTGTGCTTTCAATAAGGTTTCCCTTCCATTAGGATGTCCTTCCAGATGCCTGATCTCACCAATCCGATACAGGAATTCTGCTGTAATACGAATTATTCCCGGTGAAATCTCCTTTATTTTGGCAAGGTGCTCAACAATTTTATCCTGGTGTATCATATCCAGCTCCCTTAACGGAATACTGGTAAGTCCTTCAATATGTTCTGCTCCATAGTCAATAGCATCACTGATTCGCCCGTCTTTCCATATTCCCAGCATATACATGATGGTGGGGCCTATCATTTCCAATTGCCTGACTAAAAAATCTTTTTGTTCCATGAATATTTTTGACGTAAATAATTATTATATCAACTGTTACAATCTGAGAACTGGAATGAAGACTTCAAAATAGGAGCTTCTTCCCGGATTTAATAAATCTGTTTGTCCAAGAGCAGATAATCTTAAGCCCAAACTCATGGGTAGTAACCTTATGATTTTCATGTCAAAAATCAATTCTCCGCCATAGGATTGAAAGCTTTGGTTTTGTTCATAACCCGAGCTGGGATTCTGAACACTGCCAAACGCATAATCTGCGAACAGGTTAGCCCTTATTCGCATAAGGTATACGAGTCCTCCAAATCCGATATCTGGATATATTAGAGGAAAATGGTAGTTAAACTGCCACGTGGCCAGCCAAGTGCATGCGGGAATAGCGTATCCGCGTGGATATGTATTCAGGTCTATATACTGGTATGGATTCCAGATAGATTCATTCTTATATGAGAAACCCAATACTACATTATGGTTAGGAAGCAGACCTCTGACAGCACCATCAAGGTATAGCTGTAGTTGAGATGCTTTAAGACTGGAAACAGACCTGTTGAACTGAAGTTCGCCACCAAAGCCCAAAGGAGTTGTAATGTTTTGATAAGCCCTGAGTTTACTTATCATAAACTTACTTTGAAACCCAAGAGTTGTGAAGCGAACCTTAGCACTTCCCAGGTTTGAGATTCCAGCTAAGGCTGGTACAGAAGTATGCTGCAAACTTAAACTCCCAAACAAAGACCGACTAAACATTCCCTTAGAAAAATCCAGAGGTATTTTGACTCCGGCATTAATGTTTCTTTCCCAAACTTTCAGGTTATCAGAGATATTAAATCCAGGATTTCTGAATCCCTGGCTGAACCCAAGAGAAAATACAGGTAAATACTGGCCATAAATGGCTGCGACAGAAAACCCGCTTGAGGCTTCATTCAGATAATACTTGTAGTCTGCTTCAAAATGCAGGTTGTTGAGAACATTATCAGATACCAAACCCAGACCAACTGTTGAAGTACTTACAACAGGTGACCATGAGTGGAATTTTAAAGAATGCAAAGCAGGGCGATATTCTTTTACTTTAAACTTCTCATCCGGGATTCTTGCAAGAATACTTCCTCCTTCTGATTCAATATATTCTGGTTGATAATTTGGTAAATGATTAAGGTCTGTCAGACTGACTGCCTTATAAGTCTGATTGTTGAGAGGAATGGTCTCCAATTCATTACCAGTATGATAGTGTGCACTATAGCAAAGCAGATCTTCACTCGGATTGATTGCCGGATGATATGCTCCATAGTGTGAATTACTCAGTTGTGAAACTTCTTGTGTTTTCAGATTCAGAGAAAAAATATTATCTCTTCCCTCAAATGACCCACTGAAATATATATGATTTTTTCCAACTGTCAGTTTTCCCAGAATATGATTGAACGGATTGATAATAAGTTGTGTTTTTCCAGTTTCAGGTTCGACTTCGACAATGCACATGCGGCCATCTGTTTGTCGGGCTGTAGAGAAAATCTTTTTGCCATCCTGACTCCATTGTGGATATGTGAAGTAATAGTTCTTTGGATTAGGGATTGAATGTTTTATCTCTCCGGTAACCCTGTCGAGAATCTCCAACATATAGTCTCCATCCATATTTGCTTTTAAGACCAAAATATCAGCCTGATCAGGTGATAGGGCAGGTGAGAAATAGCGCCCATTCTCAGTGATGTATTTCTTCCTTTTAGTTATTCGGTCGTAAATAACTATATCTGAGTAGCTAATGCTTGCAAAACGCTTATTCCAGGATAATTCAGCCCATGCAAAATAGTCATTACTTGCAGAAAAATAGGTGTCAAGATTGACCCCTATTTCCACGATTCTGGATTCTTTTCCATTATCACTTATTTCATATATAGCAGAGGTTTTCTTGTAACTGGATTTTACTGCCAGCCATTGGTTGCCGTGTGGATCATATATGGGATAGCGGTAATTTGTTATTGTCCGGAATCTTTTAGTAAGAGTGGTCCTTTTATCCAGATTTGAATCCCACTTGTCATTCTCCCAAAGCTCACTATAATAGTCAAATGCTTCAGTATAGAAACTCTTTGAATTTAGTCCGGTATTTCTTTTCAGCGCTTTTGAGAATGGATAAATGATTCCTTTGAAACGGGCAGTTTGATCCATCACGTTCATCCATAAGCTATCTCCATATTCCTCTCTTCCATAACTGCATAACATATAGCCTAAACGGTAATGGTCTGGCACATTATGTCTGTACGAGCCATTTCTTGCTTTGTCATAAGAATAATACTCACTATCATTCAGGATACTTTGGTAATCTTGCAAGAAGGATGGTATCCTTCCTCTTCCCTGCTCAGACAGTGCTGTTTCTGTCATAACAGCATCACCCTCGAAATACCAGTTGGGTGTGGAGAGGTTAAGTGCAAGTGACCAAAAGGTTTCGCCAGTCAGAATATAGCCTATTTTGGTTATTCCTTTTCTGAAATTAGCATACTGGAGGGCGTGCCTGTATTCATGAATCGAAAGCAGATCAAGCCAGGGCAAAGACCCCAAGGCTTTACTTTTTTGAAATGGAGTAGTGAAGAATTCTGAACGATAGGGACTAAGAGCCACATACCCATTGGGCATTACACCCTGATTATTAAGAATCAAATCTATTTTTTTTGATTGCTCACCAATAGTAGTATGGTTGTGCTGATCCATATAAAGCACCATATTGGCTACCCGGTTAGCTTGATTCTCAAGGCTTTCAGGGAAGATCACCCGAACCGACTTCGTATTTATCTGTTTCCAGTTTATACCAGGACTAAATCCTCCGAAACCCTGACTAAGGGATGGGTAAGTGATTAGAAACAGGATGAGAAAAGCAAATAGCAATTTTTTCATGACAGTGGATTTTGGCTAAGCACCAAGCTACCAAAAAACACACTCGTTTGCTTTTCACAAATCTCACCCGTGATCACCTCGATTATCACAATGATTTTGCTTCATATCTGAAAGCTAAAAAAAGATTATTTGATGGCCTGGATTCAGATGGGTTTGCCCTGATCAATGTCTGGTTTGATGCGCCAATTGGCTATATATCAGCCACTAAAGATTCTTTAG
>JAYEFL010000021.1:0-5763 GCA_034658635.1 Bacteroidota bacterium
TAGAGCACATAGTCAGCGAATTTCTTCTTTTTTTTGTTACGGGATGACAGGTTTCCCCGGACAACTACTGGTCCAGGGGTGAGGGTGACTTCACGACGGATCTGTTTCAGTTGATCCCAGCCAGCCTCTTTAATAGCCGGTGTGATATACAGATCGCAAATATCGCTTTCGCTGAGTTCTTTTTTATTAATATCACTCAAGAGACACCCCGTTTAATAATAATTCGACGAATTTAGGGAGTAGAGTGGAAATGACAAGGATTGTCATGGAGTGTCTGCTTGTGTCGTATCCTGTCATCATTTACTTCTAGCGATAAATTTTAGATTGGGGAATTTGATGACTATTCCAGATTTATCTCGCTTAGAACATGTTGAACTTCGTGCAAAGTTTAAGGCTCATCGTCATAATGCGTACCTCAGAGTTAGTTGGATTATTAGGAAGCTTCCATCTTTTACTCAGATCCAGATTCCCTGGAGGGGAATAATCCGAATAGCCACGGGTGTAACCCGTGGTAAATGAACCACAATAATTGCAACCCCAGCGGGGTTGAACAATACTAAAGCAAATATTTTTCATCAAACTCTATCCAGCATATTTCATAAAGAAATGCAACTTTTGTACGCCCTCATGAAATATGCGTGCTTTTTCATGTTTTATCAGAAGTTCTCTAATTTCCTCAATAAATGATTGTTTCTGATCGTGCTTCTCCCGGTTTTTAACGTATTCAATTAAGACGAAACCGCAAAAAGTTCCTTACGGTTTAAAAATCATCAAATACGCCCTAACTCATTTAATATTAGCCACACAACACAAATACTGCTAAATCCATAAATATCAATACTCTGCGTCTCTGCCTGCCCGCACGAAGTTATACGCAGGCGGGCGAGAGGGACTTTTTGCGAGATCGTCAATTAAATCATCTTTTGTAGAGAATATGATCTGATACAATATTTGGGTGTCTCGGTTGACAAGGTTAAACTCCTTCAGAGTTTGATCTGTTTCTTGATTCTAGTACTACGGGTTGCACCCGTAGCTATTCATATTTAATCCCTTCGGGATATTTCTTTAGCAGATAAATCAGGTCTCATTCACCATTTTGACGCTTCTTCCTATGACCCTAGGTACGCATTCTGACGATGAGCCAAGTTTAAAACTGAAGCTGGTGATTTTACTTGTGGTTGGTCTTAATTGAATCCGATGTGAAATTTGCGTGATTTCACCGATGAATTCAATCAGTGTGGCACCTCAATGTCCGTTCCCCCTCGTTTAATATTCACCGGGTTAATATTTCTCTAGATGATGGTTTGACCGCTTATGTCTACGATGGGTAAACCAGCGTAGAGTATATATTCCACTACATGTTGACCAGTTTCTGATCTAAATCATCAACAGCTGAAAAGACAAAGGCTTTCCCAGTTTTTGACCTTACTAATAACCCTAGATCAAGCAATTTCAACAGATCTGTCCTTGCAGTATCGTATGTTACATTGTGTGCACCCCTATGACTCTCAATATAGAATATTGCGTCAGGTCTTTTCAATGCGCGATTAATTAAGGCAATTTGGCGGTGGTTTAGAATCTGTTGTAAAGTGTGGGAATTCTTGATTAATGCTTCAACCGATTTTATTTCTGTGGCTTTTCTTTCGAGATACTTTAACAAATCGTTGATAGCCTGTAGTATGACCTCCAATTGATGAATGATAAAATAAGTAACATCATTATCGTCGGTTTCAGTATGTAAATATGCCCTTGCATACTTGGCTGGTGCCTGTTTTAATATCCGCGATATTGAGATGAACTCCATTGTCCAGTACCCTTGCCTCAACATCATCCAGTAAAAAAGAGCCCTGGCAGTTCTTCCATTCCCATCCTCAAAAGGGTGATCATACGCAAGTAAGAAGTGTAGGATCACTGCTTTAACAACTGGATGTTGGAAATACTTGGTTGAATTTCCATTTGCAAATTCGCACAGATTTTGTATTCGCTGGGGAAGTTCTATTGCTTTGGGTGGTACGTGAATAATTGTTGAATCTCGTTCATCGCCTACAAAAATATCGTCCGATTCTCGCAACGTTCCCTCTGCGCTTGAATTATCTAAAGTTCCCTGTGTCAATATTTTGTGGAGCTCAAGTATAATCTCAGGAGTTAATTCTTCTGAAGATAGATCCATTATAAACTCCATTGCATAGTAATTATTGAGTATCATTATTTCAGATCGATCACGAGGAGTTCGCTTTTGTCTAATCATCTCCTTAGCTACTTTTTTTGTGGTAGCTGCGCCTTCAAGCTGACTGGATGTAATGGATTCTTCAATTAATGAGTTAATCAAGTACATGTCCTTTGTGCTTGGATCAGTGACTTGTGCATTTGCCCGTATTTCTCCGCCGCCATGGATATCAATTTCATGTAATAGACGACGCACGGAATCAGGTTCACAATAAGAAAACGAACGACCTTCCTTGTCGTTGTGCTCAATTTGTGTGGAAATTGTTTTTCGGGCTGTTTTTAATACTATCCACCATTCTTCATGCGACTTTACACTATCAGGCAGTTTCAAATACTTTAACTTGTCCCAATGATAGTATTTGCCCTGATGATCAGGACCAAGACCTAACGATATGAGTTTGGTAAATCTCTGAACAGATTCAGTTACAATTTTCGCAGTTGTTTTTGCAAAATCTGGGGGTGTGTCTGGTATTCTCATAATTCCTCTGTGTCTTCACCTTTTGCAGCAATATATCATCCAACATCATAATATACTACCAATTTGGTATAAATTGGTAGTTGATTGATAATTGTGAAATCCAAAGCTGTTTACTACCAATAATAAAAATATTAGTAGATAATTGGTAGAAGCATATTATCAGACCCGAATATCATGTTGACCGTTTTGATCTTTTACCGATGCTTTTGGGCAAGCTCCTCCCAATGAAGAGCCGGGCGCGAGAAGCATTTTAAGTTCCTCTTCCGATTCACCATCGGCGTCAATGGAATCTGCGGCATTGAGCAGTTTGGGCAGCTGTATTCTGGGAAGTATACCGTCAGAATCATTAGTTGCTAAAAATTCCCCTCCTTCTTGAAGTGAAAACCTTAATGCCCCCTGTCTTGCTGTATCATTGACTCTGAGCAAGTAGTCGATTTCCCTTAGGTGTCGAACAGGCCCATTGTTTTCTTTGGCATCCAAGCGACCTGCCTGTTGCATGAGGGTCCCGTCCCCAACGATCAGGAGCCGAGTCGCCAATTGCACCAGAAGGTTGGCATATTCCAAGCGATGCTGAGTAGGCGTCTCTTGAACAGGCTTTAGGAATGGTTAGGTCATCCTCGATAGATTGGAAATGGCGTGGCACAAATGAGGGTAGCAAATTATCTAATACTTTCTTATGGAAAAAAGGGTAGGCTGAGAAGCCAATCAGGTTTTAATACATCTGGTTTCAATGCCTTGCCAGGTGGCTATAGAAAAACTTTTCCCCTTGGTAGTTATTATTATGCAGGCAGTCAAGCTCTCTTTTGGACAGCTACAGGGTACACAAATAATACTGCAGTAGGTCGCAAAATTGGATATGATAACTCAGATGTATACAGGTACCATTACGATAAGAACAGTGGATTTTCAGTAAGATGCGTTAAAGATTAATTCTGACGATAAGATTGATATTAGACAAAAACGGAATATTTGATATTCTAAAAGAGCTACCCAAAAAGGATGTGATTCAATATCAATTGTTATTGATTGCGCAAAAGTAGATGATACTTATTGTTAAAATTATTCTCCTACCTGCTTCGTCATCTGGATATTAATCGTTCCAACCAGGTTTAGGCGACTGACATCACCTATATCCCAATGGAAAGTGGGTTCGTTTACCTGGTGGCCATCATGGACTGGTATAACCGGAAAGTGTTGAGCTGGAAACTGTCCAACAGCATAGATTGATGAACGACATTAGAAACGCCCAGACGGGAATAAACCTTGTCGTTGATCACAAGTAGGAGAACATCAGAGCTGAAAATTCAGTATTTACTGTGTACTATATGATGAGTGGATTGTTTGACCCTGAATGAGGATATTGTCAATAAAATATTGGCATAAAGTGAAAATATCACTTTAACACTATTAAATATCAGGCTATATTGGCATAGAATCTGAAATGAATACGAAATAATCACATTGGAGATAATATGCTTATTCAGTTTAGTGTAAGTAATTGGCGATCCTTCAAGGAGGAAAGTTCCATATCATTTATCCCGAGCAGAGAACGTCAACATAAAGCAAGGATACCTTTTCTCGATGAGTATGGTATCCACGTACTACCAACCTGTGCTCTTTACGGAGCTAATGCATCAGGGAAAACAAACCTTTTCAAGGCATTGCAGTTTGCAAAATTTCTTCTCGTAGAAGGAACAAAACCAGACCAATTAATTCCAAGATCACCATTTAGGCTGGATAAGAAATACAGGAGACAACCAAGTCGATTCAAGTTTGTTTTATATGCTGAGGGTAGGGCCTATGAATATAGTTTTGCAGTTAATGACAAAATTGTATTAGAAGAGAAGTTGTCCTTGATGTTGAAGACAACAACTCGACCTATGTTCGAACGCAAGAAACAGGATATAGAGTTTTTCCACGAGCTTGAAGAGCAACCAAAGTTTGAATACTTAAAGGAGGGTACAAGGTCTAACCAGCTGTTTGTTACTAATGCAGTCAGTCAGCAAGTTGATGAATTTCGTCCTATTTATCTCTGGTTCCGTGATGTTTTGACGTTAATAAAACCAGAGTCAAAGTATGTCAATTTCGAGCAATATTTTGAAGAAGAAAATCCCCTATGCGAGTCCATGAATAGTCTTTTATCTCTATTGGATACTGGTATTATGAAGCTTGGAAAAAGAGAGTTGCCACTTAAACAGCTCCCGCTACCAAGTGAGATACTGGAACAAATAACACAAGACCTTGGTGAAAACCGACACACTCGCATTGAAATAAATAAAGATCGTTTTCTAATTAAGCGAGAAAAGAATGAGTACCGTGCATTTAAGCTAATTGCCTATCACGAAGACGCTGATGGAAAATCGATTCAATTTGATCTCATAGATGAATCTGATGGTACAAAACGATTGATAGACTTACTCCCTGCATTTCATCGCCAGAGTAACACTGATTTGATGCGAGTATTCTTTATAGACGAAATCGACCGTAGTATGCATACACAATTAACAGCAGAATTGCTCCGAGCATATTTGGGGGCTGGCAATAAAGACTCAAGATCACAAATCATCTTTACAACCCATGATGTGATGATAATGAATCAGGAGTTACTCCGTAGAGATGAGATGTGGATTGCGGATCGTAGTGTCCATGGTGAATCAACCATATATTCGATCTCAGATTTTGAAAATGTCAGATTTGATAAAGACATAAGGAAGTCATATTTAAAAGGTAGGTTTGGTGGTCTACCTAAAATACTGCTAGATGAATTTGCGACCATTCCCAATGAAGACCAACACTGGCTAGGCTAGGGTGTTGTAATGCCAAGCGCAAATAAAAGATTCAAGCGTCCAGGACAAAAAAGACGATATGCTCAAGTAATCGCCATAGCATGTGAGGGTAAAAAAACAGAGCCCGACTACTTAACAGCTCTTGGGTGGAGAAACAATTTGTTTCATGTAGTAAAACTAAGGAGAAGACACAAAGGGAATCCACTCAGCGTCTTAGGACGCGCAAAGAAATATGTTCAAGATAATCCCCTCCATAAAAATGATGAAGTATGG
>JAYEFL010000022.1:0-5681 GCA_034658635.1 Bacteroidota bacterium
GGAGTTTTGATATGCATATCACCGTTATTGCTTGTAATTGCACTGGCAATAAGAATTGAATCAAAGGGAAAGGTTTTTTATGCCGCTAAAAGAGTGGGAGCCGGGTATAAAATATTTCCATTTTTTAAATTCAGGTCCATGTATACAGGAGCTGATGCACAGTTGAAGGAGCTTGCACATCTGAATCAATATACTGAAGAGGAAGAAGAAGACAATAGTGGTTATGATCAACCCTGTCCTGAATGCGAAAAGCTTGGTCATCCGTGTTCTTTGGTTCTCTACATAAACGATCGGGAGATGTGTGAAAATAATTACCTGAGAATAAAGAGGGAGAAACTCGGAAAAACTTTTTTCAAGATCAATAATGACCCCAGAGTTACTAAAGTTGGAAAATTTATCAGGAAAACAAGTATTGATGAATTACCACAGCTGTTTAATGTTCTTAGGGGCGAAATGTCAATAGTAGGAAATCGGCCTATTCCTCTTTATGAGGCAGAGTTGCTGACTTCTGATGGTTGGACTGAACGCTTTTTGGCTCCGGCCGGGATTACCGGATTATGGCAGGTGACAAAAAGAGGGAAATCTGATATGTCAAACGAGGAACGTAAAGAACTGGATAATACTTATGCACGCACTTTTACTTTTTGGGGAGATATTAAAATTTTATTCAGAACAGTAAAAGCCTTAATGCAAACTGAGGATGTTTAATTTAAATCAGACATACTGTGAGAATTATTTATAAACTTGTAGGTGTATTGATGGTATTATCAGTATGTTCTGTTAATGCCCAGGATTTTGGATTAGCAGATAATAATGAGGATGATTTCTTTATCATTCCTCCTTTGCAGATGTTAATTGATTCGGCATTACAGTATTCTCCTTTGCTCAAAACCAAGGATATTGAAGTGACCATCAGACAAATGGAGCGAAGAGCAGCTGTTTGGGCGTGGGCTGATTATATTGAGCCTTTTTCTGAATTTAGATATGGTACTGTTGATAATGTAGTTTTTTCTCAGTCGGGTCTCCCTTTGGATATGAATCAGACACAAGCGAGTCGATTTAATGTAGGAGCAAGAATCCGTCTATCAATTTTTGATGCGATTACTTTTGGCAATGAGCTTAAAATAGCAAATATGCGAATTGAACTTGATGCAGCCAGAAGGAAGGAAATTGAGCAACTTATTTCGCAAGAAGTAATCAGGCTTTGGAATATGCTTAAGACATATCGAACAATATTTATTCTTAAATCTGAACTCGTTGTTACTCAGGATAATAATCTGAAAGATGCTGAGTTGCGATATAACTCAGGAGAAGTGCCCATAGTTGAGCTTGCCAGGATCACTGAAATTGCAAGTAAGGCAAGGGAGGGATTAGAACTTACAAAAAAAGAATTGAGAGAAGCATTACACCTGCTGATTGACCTTGTTGGTAATGGTGATATTACAACCTGGGAAGTTAACTAATTATGAATCTGATATATTTCATAAAGCTAATTTTAAGGAATATTATCCTGATTGGGGCAGTCGGTGTGTTTATGGCAGTTTCTGTCTATATTATGACCAGAAATCAGCCTGATACTTATTCGTCGCAGACAATATTATATACTGGTCTGGCCACAGGTTTTGATATTGAATCACAATCAGGTTGGAAATATGATCTTTTTGGAACTAATGCCAAGTTTGATAATCTGCTGAATATAATTAAGATTCGCAAGACTCAGGAGGAAACAGCAATCCGCTTGATGGTGCAGCATTTAATGCTTGAACGACCTGATCCGGGGTATTGCTTGAGAAGTACCTGGAATGATATTCAGGAAAAGGCACCCCGAGAGGTGAAGAATCTGATCCATTTTCAGGGTAATGTACTGGAAGGACTGGGCTATGATATGCCAAAAAGGAAGGTGACTGAGACACAACAAACAAAGGAGCCAATAGCCGACAGTACTACTCCCCGGTACAGATGGGTGAAGAAAACTGTGATGAAAACTGAAATGGTTTCAAAACAAAAACGAAAAGTACGATCAACACCAAAATACTATTTATTGAAAGCCGGAGATTACCCAATTGACGTAGCACAGCGTAATGGACTTAGCTTAGCCCAGCTTAGAGCCTTGAACGGTGGTGATAGTTTTAGATTCCAGGGAGGTCAAAGCATTTGTGTGGGTAAGGCTGAACAGGAATACTTTATTCCTGTTGTTGTTCCGGTTGAAGTTGCTGTTGATACTTTAGTCAGGGAGTTAGTAGAGTCCGTTGCTGAAGATACAGGTGAACCTTTTGTTGAGGAAGAATACTCACCTGACAAGGAGGATTATGAAATAGCATCAGACCCTACGGATCAGATGAACTATGTTGAAGACAATTTCGATGCAATTCATAGCGAAGCCCTTTCCAAAGTTCAGGCATTTGAGCGAAGTGTTCAGAATCTGATAAAATACAAAAATAGTAATCAGAGTAACTATGTTTATACAACGCTCCAATCGTCTCATCCTTTTTATAGCGTCAAGAAAATAGCAAAAGTCAAGGCAGTCAGAATGCAAAATTCTGACTTCTTGAAATTGACCTTTACCAGCGAAGATCCGGGTGTTTGCCGACAGACCCTGAAATATATTACTGATGTTTCAAAAGCTAATTTTCAGTCAATAAAAGGTGCTCAAACATCATTGGTGAGTGACTATTTCAGAGCACAGCGCGATATAGCTAAAGCCCGTCTTGATAGCCTTGAGGATTATATCAAGGAATACAGAATGAAAAATAGTGTTATTAATTATAATGAACAAACAAAAGCTATAGCACAGCAGAACGAATTGCTTGATCGTGATTGGTATGATGAAAGTGCAAAATTGTCTGCTTCAAAAGCTGCACTTTATTCCTACGAATCAGAAATGGATGATTATGCAAAAAGTTTGTCAGTGAGAACTGCTTTACTCGATTTGCGAAAAGAAATATCCAGCCTCCTGCGTAGAATTAGTTTTGAGGAAATAAAGCCAATGCCTGATTCTGCTCTGCTTGCAAGTCTTAAAATTGAAAGAGTTAAGGTTGAGAGACAGATGAATCAATACGTTAGCTCTGTTTACCAAACTTCTCGTACTACTGAGGGCATCGATATGAAGCAGATGCTAGGTGGGTGGCTTACGAAAGTTATTGAAGTTGAAGAGAGTCGTGCAAGATTTGATGTGAAAACCCAGCAAAAAAAAGATTTCAAAAAAAAGTATGATACTTTCGCTCCTCTTGGATCAACATTAACAAAAATTGAAAGACAGATCAATTTGGTTGAACAAGAATACTTAAGGCAGATACATAGTCTGGATCTGAGTTTAATGAAGCAAAAGAACAATGAGCAGAGTAGTATTAAGCCGATGGATGAACCGTACTTCCCCACCAAACCTAATGCTTCTAAAAGGATGTTCATTGTTATTGCTGCATTTATGGCAGGGCTCTTTTTAACAGCAGGAATTATTATTCTATTGGAATTTCTTGACACTTCTATCAAATTCCCGGAGAAAGCCGAAGAGCTAACAAAATCCAAACTTATTGGAGCATATCCGAAGATTCCTTTAAAACCTGATCCAAAAATTGATTATCCTCAGATTAAAAGCAGGTTGATCGATATGCTTTCTCAAAGGATAAAACTAGAGGAGCTTCAGGATCCTGCGATTGACAAACCCTATGTGGTAATGATATTGAGCACCAGACAGCATGAGGGTAAAACGCTTATAACTAGCGAGATAGTTGAGAAGTTTAGAGCAGTAGGGCATAAGGTCTTATATATTAAACCATTCGAGGAAAGTCCGGGGCGTGAATTTGAGGATCAATACAGAAAACACAGTGAGAAAAATGATTCATGGGATTTTGAATACGAGATTCCTGATAATTTTATCAGTACTGGTAATGTCAATGAATTGATACGCGATTATACTTTCATGACTCGTTCATACAATTATATTTTCATAGAATTACCTCCATTGTTGCGTGCAGATTATCCATCTGCCATTGTTGCTGAGGCAAATCTATCTCTCTTGGTTTGTCAGGCTGCACGTACTTGGAATAATGCTGATAGTGAGGTATTGAATCTGTATAAAACAAATACAAAGAAAAAGATCTTCTCTTTGCTAAATGGTACTCAGATAACTAATCTGGAGGGAATAATTGGAGAAATACCGAGAAAAAGAAGTGTGATTCGAAAGATATTGAAGAGGATAGTTTACCTGGACTTCAAATTCTCCAAAGGGTTCTGATGAGTCTCAAAAATAAAATATTTGCATTATTGAAATCAGACAATTCCTTGTCGTTGGCAGGGAATTTAATATTTGCTTTTCTGGGTTTTGCCAATATTTTTCTTCTGGCCAGATCATATCCAAAAGAAGTTTTTGGTGAATGGATTTTGTATTTATCAGGAATGGCTCTGATCGAGATGGTCAGGAATGGTATTACAAAAACTCCATTGGTCAGATATTTGTCAGGCTCGGAAAATACGGCAGAACGCACTTCAATTATTGGGGCTAGTTGGTTGATGTCAATTGCTGTAACCGTAATTATTTTAATTATATTAATACCAGTATATTTTATTTTCGGAGATGTTATTGATAGCAAAGGCTTTGGCTTGTTTTTTAAATGGTATCCTTTACTAGCGATAGTTATTCTTCCACTTAATACCGGCCTTTCAATATTACAGGCAGATCGTAAATTTGGTTCAATACTGAGCTTGCGCTTTGTAAATATGTTTTTCTTTTTTGGGTTTCTTATAGTCAACTTTATTTGGCTGAAATTGCCTATCCTTTATGTTGTTTGGGTACATATTGCAGCACATATCCTGGCTTCTATTTATGCTATGAGTCGTCATTGGTCAGGTATTCAATATATAACTAAAGCAACTAAAAATGCATTGAAAATACAGTTGAACTTTGGTAAGTTTAGTCTTGGAACCTTGTTAGGAAGTAATTTGTTAAAAAGCTCAGACACCTTTATTATTGGAATTATGCTAGCTGAACCTCAGGTTGCATTTTACAGTATTCCTTTGAAGCTGATTGAAGTGATTGAGATTCCGATGAGAAGTTTTATTGCGGTTGCTTTTCCTAAAATGTCAAAAGCAAGTCGGGATAATAATATTGCTGAAGTTAGGTCAGTTTTTTATCAATATGCAGGTATTGTTTCATGGCTCATGATTCTACTCGTAGCTTTTCTATTTATCATGGCTAAGCCCTTGATATTGTTGCTTGGAGGGGCAGAATACTCAGATTCAGTATTGATCTTCAGGATTTTCTTGATATACGCTCTTCTATTGCCTCTTGATAGGTTTAGTGGTGTTAGCCTTGATGCTATTAACAGGCCGAACTTGAATATGTATAAGGTTATCTTCATGGCATCTGCGAATATTATTGGTGATATTATTGCCATTCACTACTTTAAGTCTCTTGAAGCAGTGGCCATTGTCACCATTGTAAATGTACTGGTTGGTGTTTTTGTAGGTAACTGGTATCTGAAAAAGGAGCTTGATGTGAAGATTAGTAAAATCTACCCCTCAGGCTTAAAAAGCTTGCTTTCGTTTGCTAAACAAATCAGGAGTTAGTAATGCCTGAATTCATTCCTGATACAGGGTCTGCTAAGGTTAAAAACCCCATCTTTATAATAATGATTGTGGCTTTCGCTGCATTGGCCTCCTATCTGATATCCTCTGGCGGGATA
>JAYEFL010000023.1:0-5673 GCA_034658635.1 Bacteroidota bacterium
ACTGAGGGCCGGGCGCCGGCTGGGGTGTGGGCGTGGGGGGGGGGGGGGGGGGCGGGGGGGGGGGGGGGGGCGGGGGCGTCTTTCGTCTTTCGTCTTTAGTCTTTCGTCTTTTGTCTTTTGTCTTTCGGAAGTTATTAGTGCGATTTGATTACTTGAAAACTTGCCTGGTATACATTTGAATATATTCTTACCAGGAAAAATCCTGCTGGGAGATTTTCTACCTGAAATTGCACCCGGGATTGCCCTTCTGACTCTTTTTCCATTATTATCTTACCTTGATATGAAAGAAGTTGCACGGTCCAATTTGATTGAATGAAGACATCTGATTCAATAGTGAAAATACTCTGAACTGGATTTGGGTAAAGGTTCCAATGTAGTTTGGCATCAAATACTCCCATCTCGTTGTCATCATCTGGCCAACTGAAAAATTCCTTTAATTGCTGATCAAAAATTCTGGGTCGCTCCAATAAAAAAGAAATCATTTCATTGATATTATTTTCCCATTTGGTTTTACTTGATGGGTTCTTCCAACGCTGAATTTGCGCCTCCAATCCTGGCTCATACTCTTCAATAAAAGACGCAAGCAAGGGGCCAATTCGATCCAGGATAAATAATTGATCTCTCATTCGTATCCATTCGTTCCGTAGCAGATCAACAAAGTCATCATTTTGGATCAGGGCATTAAAAATAGTCCCTAATGGAGTTCCCGAATCCACCAGCATAGCTATTGACTTTTCCTTGGTTCTCCCCAATCCGGCATCCAGATCATACAGGATCCACTTCCATTTCCCTTCTTCACTTCTTGGTTTCCAGGCTTTACTATTGTTATGCGGCCAATCCAGATTTGCCAGAAAAAGTTCCAACAGGATATACCGGGCATAATTGGGAACATCCAGCCATTCTTCAATCTGCTGATAAATAATATCGTCACCCAAATACTGATATCGGCAAAATTGCAATATTCTATCGAATTCTTCTATTCTGTCAACGGTTGGTTCAATAAGTAGAATCTCGTCAACCGGCATATCATAATGAGACGACAGATAATATTCATCGGCGCGTTCTTTGATGGCTACCATTCCCCAGTTTTCACCGTTGATGAATAGCTGTGCAGGGCGGCTCAATTGCACATCCATATCCGGATAGAAGAATCCAATTAGCTTTTGAAGGTATTCATCCTGGAAAACGGTGTTTCTTTCATGCCAGTGACTCATACTTGAGCGCAGGATGATTCTTTTAAATTCTTGAGGTGCATTTTCCCCAAAGAAAGGATAAGTAAAAAAAACTTTCCCATAGTTTCTACGGGCATAAACCCGCAATGACTTTTGTGGCCAGATTCTAGTAGCTCCACCATGAATTCGTATCCCTACCTCCTGAGTAAAACCCAGGCTTCCATCAGGTTGAAAATAATGGATGGACGCGGGTCTCTCCCACATGTCTCCTCTCATACAAAAATTCCCGCTATTGTAGGGGTTTTCCGAATCGTAATTGATTCCGGGTACATAAATCCCTATCTCCTGATCGAATAAGTTGGCACTATCGGTAGTTATTGCAACAATGGGCAATTTGCTGGAATTCGGCGAAATCTGATAGACCAAAGTCAACATTTCTGTAACTGCCCTTCCCTCCTCAAATCCACGCACTTTCAGCACCCGGAGTTTATCAATTTCATTTAATGGAGGCCGCCACCCAAACTCCCTGTTTCGCCAATGATTATTGTGGTATTCAATGGCATTCGTAGGAATTAAACAGTAATTATTTTCAGGGATAAGAAATCCGACAGCAAGTGAATCTGGCAATAATGCACTAAAAGGTCCAGGTGTATTACCACCAAGGGTATATCTTAACTCTGCCTCACAATCGATTTTCAAGAAAAAAGGAGAATCATATCGACCAGAAGGATGAGAAACCGAAATATCCTGTCCCGTAACAAGATTAGATCTAACAAACAGGAATCCAAGCAAAAGATAATAGGTTAATATAGGTTTCATTTCTCATCCTCCAGAAACAAAAACCGAACCAATTATTTTGAAAGAATCCCTGCTCTTGCAGGGAAAAGGATTTCAGTTATCAGAGCTCAGAAAACTTAATACTTAAGACTCATTCCTCATACTTGTACTCAAGCCTCAAGCCTGAAGCCTGAAGCCTTAATAGTTTAAAGTAATTGTATTCGAAGCAACTCTCTCCCCAACTGATGAATAGCCTTTTCGATTTTTTTTGCCTGGACCAAACTCGGGTGCTTTATCCCCCTTGCGTACTGTCTGAGCAGACTGGGATTAATTCCGGCTCTTTGGGCTATAACTGATTGTTTAACCGGCTTGAATAATTGGAAGAAATCTTGGATATCCAAGTGAAAATCAAATATGAAATTAGTCATAAACTTAGTTGGAATTTCCTCCTTATATAGCTCCATTCCTTCAATATGAAGCGCTATTGCTTCTCTCATATTAACCTCTATTTCGTTCAGATCACTACCGGCAGTGCAGGTGATTGGAAGTTCTGGAACATAGGCCGAATATCCAGTATCTGTAAGCTCAAGAATCACTATTACTTTATTCATTTCAATCTAGCTTTTTTTTTGAATACTATTTAACCAGCCCCTTCCCGGCTGTTCTACTTCCAACCATAAACCACCCATCTGCTTCAACAATCCTAATTAGTTCTATATATTTCATCCCAAAAGTAACGTTTTTGTTATATCCATCAAATAGCTCTTTTATGATTAGATGCAAAGGGAGCTGGAAGATGGAAAAAAGAATCCAATCTTTTTTCCATCTTTGGGATACAAAAAAAGAAGAAATGAACCGAACATGACAAAAGGAAAACTATTTTGACGCACACGCGGATGATTATTTTTGTTATGTGAGCTACATGCGACAATTTAAAAAAATATAAACGGATGAAAACAAAACGGACCAATCGCTGGGTATTTATTCCGGTAATTTTAAGCTTCCTGATAATGGCAGCTCACTTTTCACGTAATGATCAGACTTTGTTGATGATAGTATCTGCCTTACTACCATTTATGCTTATTATAAACGCCTTATGGGCTCGCTTGGTTTTGCAGGTCGCACTGGTATTGGGTGCCCTGGAGTGGGTCTGGTCTACGCTAGATTTAATTGAGATACGAAAAGGCATTGGGGAAGATTGGCAACAACTGGCAATAATTTTATTTATTGTTGCAGCTTTTACTCTTGTTTCGGGATTATTACTTTATTTAGTAAGGCCAATTGAAAATAAATAGCATGGCAGCATGCTGCCATGCTATCGTTAAAATGCACCCACCCTTTTGACCTGCTAATTAATTTTGCACATCTCCTTTAGAAGTCATACATTTGTATAGTTCAGTTTTTTTGAAGTTTATAATTAATGAATTATATAATGAGTAATACACCGAAACTAAAACCAACCAACTGGATTAGTATAATTATATATAGTACTCTGACATTCGCCATTATTATTACGGGTTTCACAATAATGAGGGCTTATCTTTCTGAGCCTGATGCAAATAAAGTCTCTGGTGTTGTATATATGGTTTTTTCACTTATAGTGATTATCGGATTTTTGAAAAATAAGGTCTCAGCTCTTATTCCGGTAATTCTGCTTAATATGTCAATAGCACTGAGCTTTTTCACAGATATGGAAAAAGCCATGATCATCCCGAATGTTCTGATCGTTGTGTTCTGCGGATATGTTTTCTACTTCGACTTTAAACACTCATCGCTTAAAAGAAAAATTCTCGAATTAGCTGCCCGCCCTGTTGATGATTCTCAAAACGGTTTTACTGGTCGTCCGTATCCGGCAGGAAAAATTGCTTGTTCAAAAGGAGAACTGCATGGCTTTTCAGAGTTGCTTAAAAAACTTGTTATTGCTGTGCCCATAGATGAAGAGAATGGGATTGCTCTATCATTACCTGATGACTGGTTCAAACGATTGTACAATACATTTGGTCATTATACTGATGATACCAGAGTAACTATTCAATATAATGGAGATGTATCAGTGCACATATCTAAATATGACTACAAAAAGTATAAAGATGAGCTAACATTTGATCAGTTATGTGATTCCATGGGGGCAATGTTCATTCAATATTTTGAGCTGTTTAAGAATGGTGAAGGAGATCAGCTAATGGGCAGTTTAAATAGAAATGATTATTAGTGGGATTATGAATATGGATTTTAACTCAGCAGCAAAATTCGGATCATATATTTCAAAAGATTACGCCAAAGACATGTTCAGACTTCTGGGTTCTTATCGAAATCTCTCTGCATCTGAAGCCGCATCAAGGCTTAACCTGCATATTAAAACAGTTCAGGATTTTCTGGAAGCAATGACCTCACTCGATATTCTGAGTAAAGAAGAAGTATTTGAGAAAAAGCGTCCCTATTACAGATATACTCTCAAAAAGAACAACATAAGAATTGATCTTGAACTATTTTCTCAAGAATCACATATCCAGCCAGATTCAGCTTTGTTAAAAATGATCAGGGAGAGGAAAAATGCCAATGTTCGCTTTACAACATCAAGAAGTAATAACTATCTAAGTTCGGTGGTTATCTGGATAGGTGAAGGCAGAGGCCAGAATGAACGAAAAATAAATCTCACCACCGCCCAGGGTAAATTTCTGTACAATCTTCCATTCCCGAATGCTGATTATCTCAGTATTGCTTCAATTATGAAAAAAGCTGGAGTTGATGAAGATTATAAATCTGAGATAATGGATATTGTTGGTCTTTTATTGGAGCGTGGTGTTTTGGAATCGGTGGGCTCGCGGACTCGGTGACTCGGTTATTCGGTTATTCGGTTATTCGGTTATTCGGTGACTCGGTTATTCGGTTATTCGGTGACTCGGTTATTCGGTTATTCGGTTATTCGGTTATTGTTATGATTATTTACTAATCTTTTACACAGCGGATGAAATTGCCGGAAAGCTTTGTATTATAAGTTCGGGATACACTGGGTTCACTTGGCGATATGGCTCTTTTCCATGCCATGGTGGAGTCAAACTCTGTTGAAGTCCACATGACAGCAACATCAGGAAGATAAAAACCTCTCCAGTGGCCTTTACCCCCACTTGGCTTAATGTTCATATTACTGGAATTATTTCCATTATCTCCTCTGTGTTCAGTACCGTTCCAACAGTCTTCCCATCCCTCAGTTGATTTCAACTTGTGGCCAACATTGCCTGAATGCTGGCATCCATGAACCTCTTCTTCAGAGGGATTCATGCCCAGATAGATTTGTAGTTCATTCCATTCAGCATCTGTGGGCAGGTGCCAACCAGAAGGACAGGCTTTCATTGCCGCTGGCCAGTTATATGCCACCCCGAACAGATCATAGTACATAGAATCTTTTGCTTCTGATACATCATTGCCCCAGTACCAATACACATAATACATTGGATCTGTGGTAGATTCTTCTCGTGGTGAGTGTACAGCCGGCAGATATTTTAGATTCCCAAGCATCCACGTTTGATTTCCAATTTCCATCGACAAGTAAACATTTCCATCACGATGATCTGTGAATTCTATAGGAACATCCACTTCCGGATAATTGAAATCCAAGAAGTAATCCCAACTCTGCAGGTTAATAGTAGCACGTGATAATTCAAAGGATCCTGATTTGAGAATTAGGGTCCTGTCACCCTGTGGGATAGTAAATATCTCGTAC
>JAYEFL010000024.1:0-20392 GCA_034658635.1 Bacteroidota bacterium
CTGGACTCAGCTGGTAATGATGATCGAAGGCATCTCATTAAAGAAGATCTATCAATTACCCCAACCAGCCTATTCAATCGGATTCTGAACAGTTTGGCTGAAGACGAGAACTTATTATATCGCAAATTAGACAGCATTGATATAGTCCTGATGAAACCCAACCGTTTCTTTGATAACTACTGGATGGTCAGAGAGTATTGGGAGGATTCTGATCGTCCACCCCAAAACAGGGCAGAAAAAGGGCAGAAACTAACAAGGTCTTAACATCTCAATAAAAGACATTCAGAGTGTTACCAAATAAGGTAACTTTTATTATCTTTGTGGCGTATGAGGCTAATAAAGGAAAAGACTTTATATGATTATTGCAGGCAAAGTAGATATAAACAGGCTGAAGAGTCTGTAAAAGCTTTGATCTATGAACTTAGGTTCTCAAGCTGGAATAATGCAAACGAACTGAAATCGACATTTGGCAATGCTAATATAATAGGTTCAAAAAGAGTAGTGTTCAATATTAAAGGCAATGAATATCGATTAATTGTTGACATTGAATATAAATTACAGATAGTGTTTGTTGTTTGGTTCGGAACTCATGCCGAATATGATAAAATAGATGCGAAAGGAGTAAGTTATGAAAAATAAAATATTAAAAACGGAACAAGAATATAATGAGGCTTGCGACCGCATTTATACCTTGATCAGCGGTAATGAAAATGCCTTAGAGCCAGAAAGCCTGGAAGGTGAAGAGCTTGAACTTTTATCTTTGCTGGTGGAGAAATACGAACAGGAACATTACCCGATTGAAGCACCAAACCCAATTGAAGCTATTAAGTTCAGAATGGAGCAAATGAACTTAAAACAAGTTGATGTTGCGCCTTTGTTCGGGGGTAAGACACGTGTGTCAGAGGTATTAAATGGAAGGCGGCCGTTGACTTTAAAAATGATCACCTTATTAAACAGATATTTAGGAATACCCCTAGAATCATTGTTTAGTGGCAATAAAGAGGTGAAACTCGATCCTGAAAAAAGGAATAAACTTTTGAAGGTAGGTTCTATCAATGAATATCTTACTGGGAGAAGGGGGACTGCGGTAATCTGATCCATTTTACATAGCCTAAATCATCCAAATTTAACAAGCCAAAAACTTCTCACGCCCTCCCCAAAACCCAAAAAAGGGCAGAAAAAGGGCAGAAACAAAAAAACCACCTACCGAACAGAATCGATAAGTGGTTGATCTTCAGAAGTGGGACATGGCAGATTCGAACTGCCGACCTCTTGCCTGTCAAGCAAGCGCTCTAAACCAACTGAGCTAATACCCCAAGCGGGTGTGAGTGTGGGTGTGAATGCGAAAATAAGAATTTACTTTCAATTTTTGTAACTTGCGACGCTAAAATTGAGAGTATGAACCGAGCATGACAAAAGGAAATTCTTTTATCACACACGAGGATCATTATTTTTGTTATGTGAGCTACATCCAACAAATAGAATTAAATAAAAACGGATGAAAAGGATTACAACGCTATTATTGATTGGTCTTATGTGCGGACTTGCGACAAATGCGCAAAGCACAAAAATATTGATGAAAACCAGCATGGGAGATATGACTATTATGCTGTATGACGATACCCCCCTGCATAAAGATAATTTTGAAAGCCTGGTGAAGGATAAGTTCTTCGATGGACTTATCTTCCATCGGGTGATTAATGAATTTATGATCCAGGCCGGTAACCCAAATACCAGAAATCATAAACCCGGCGAATCATATGCCGATGCTTCAGAGGGCTCAACAATTCCTGCAGAATTTCGTCCGAACCATATTCATAAAAAAGGAGCTCTTTCTGCAGCACGTCGGGGTGCAGGAAATCCTGATAAGGAATCTTCAGGGTCGCAATTTTATATTGTACAAGGTGAAAAATATAATGACAACATGCTGGCTCAGGTTCAATCACGCCGAGCAAAACCATTTTCCCAGGAAGAGAAAGAAGTATATAAAAAAATTGGCGGAACTCCATTTTTGGATTTTGAGTATACTGTTTTTGGTGAAGTTATTAAAGGCCTGGAGGTAGTTGATAAAATTGCCGCCGTTAAGGTTGTAGACCCCAAGAAGAGAGATAACAGACCCGTTGAAGATGTAAAAATTATCTCTGCAAGAATCATAAAATAAAACTCATGCTCGATAAAATAAAGAACCTTCAGAATGAAGTAGAAGATTTTAAAACCAGCAACCTGGAAGAACTGGATCAGTTCAGAATCAAAATGTTGGGCAAAAAGGGTGAAGTGACTCTTTTATTTGGCGAGTTTAAACAGGTTCCAGCAGAATTAAAAAGGGATTTCGGACAGGCAATTAATGTTCTGAAAAATTCTGTACAGGATAAAATCAAAACCCTGTTTGCAGAGCTGAAAACTGTTGAATCTGGTCCTTCCGGACAAGACCTCACTGCCCCGGGAGAACCTACCCCTCTCGGTACCCGCCATCCGGTATCCCTGGTAAGAAATCAAATTATTGATATTTTCAAACGACTCGGTTTTAATGTCTCAATCGGTCCAGAAATTGAAGACGACTGGCATGTTTTTTCTGCACTGAATTTTCCACCTGAACATCCTGCCAGAGATATGCAGGATACATTTTTTATTAATCAGGATCCTGATATCTTGCTCCGTACCCATACCTCTTCCGTACAGGTACGGGTGATGGAAAATGAAAAACCTCCGATTCGCACAATTTCTCCAGGACGAGTGTTCAGAAATGAAGCTATTTCAGCCAGATCTCATTGTATTTTTCATCAGGTTGAAGGACTGTACATTGATAAAAACGTCAGCTTTGCAGATCTCAAACAGACCCTTTTGTTTTTTGCAAAAGAAATGTTCGGACCAAATACAGACATCCGCCTGAGGCCATCATATTTCCCTTTCACCGAACCTTCAGCTGAAATGGATATTTCCTGTTCATTATGCAATGGCAAGGGATGTAATCTGTGCAAATATACAGGGTGGCTTGAGATCCTAGGATGTGGAATGGTAGATCCGAATGTGCTCGAAAGTGTTGGTATTGACAGCCATGAATACACCGGTTTCGCATTCGGAATGGGAATTGAACGAATAGCCCTGCTGAAATACAACATTAAAGACATCCGCCTCCTCTTCGAAAACGACGTAAGGTTTCTAGAGCAATTTCAGAACGCGCAGTAGCTATAGAGCACGATAGAACTATAGCGCGATAGCGAAGACAAGGGGACATGTCCCCTTGTTGGGTACGACGCTCCCTTGTTTTTGGGTACGACGCTCCCTTGTTATAATATCACAATTTCGTAATCAATTTTCACCTTTGGCTGCAATGTGGCGGTGACTCCACAATATCTATCTTGAGATAAAGTAATGGCTTTCTCCAGCTTTGCAGGGTTTAAATCTTTGCCTTTGAATGTGTAAATCAACTTCAATCCTACATACTGAACAGGATGCTCCTCTGTAAAATCGCCCACTACTTCAATATCAAAACTTTCAATCTCCTGCTTCATTTTTCTGGCTATTGAGATTACATCCATTCCGGTGCAACCACCCAGAGACACCATCAATAAAGGCTTTGGTGTTGGACCCAAATTCTCCCCACCAACGTTGGACTCAGCATCCATTAGAAGTTTGTGTCCGTCAATATCGGCTTCAAAAGCCATATTTTGCTTCCAGGAAATATTTATGCTTTTTTTCATGATAATCTGTTCTTTATAATGTACTCGTAACAATTTAATAGGTCTTCTGTTTACGTCTTTGATTCAAAAAAATAACAAATGAAGAAATGCCCCAAAAGTATATAATCCCTATCACAAATTCTTTATATTTGTCGATCAGAAACTGATATTTATCAGTTTTTGGTGTTGAAAACATTGCAAAAGAAAGACTGGGAAGAATGAAGAAGATTCAGAATTTCCCCTCATGTGAGGAATGCATTGCTAAGGATCATCCCGTTTTCGAGGATCTGACCCCGGAACAGCTGGATAATGTTAATTACGATAAGGCTTGTAATATTTACAAGCGCGGAATGGTAGTATTTCAGGAAGGGCATAGAATTAATGGTTTTTATTGTGTGTTTTCAGGAATTCTCAAATTGTACAAAACGGGAATTGATGGAAAGGAGCAAATTATCCGTTTCGCAAAAAATACCGATATTATAGGATACCGTTCAATTTTAAGCAGTGAATTGGCTTGCACCACAGCAAAGGTTATTGAAGATGCAACCATTTGCTATATACCGGGTGATCAGTTATTTAGCCTGGTAAATGAAAATTCGGCATTCGCAATGAAATTAATGCAGCTTACCTGTATGGAACTAGGCGAAGCAAACAATTATATCACAGATATTGCACAAAAAACTGTAAGGGAACGCTTAGCAGAAATTCTCCTCCTTTTAAAAGACCGTTTTGATCTGGATGAGAATCAGATTCTCCAGATTTCTCTTACCAGAGAAGAACTTGCCAATATTGTAGGCACTGCTACTGAATCTGTTATTCGACTATTAAGCGAGTTCAAACAAGATAGCCTGATCGAATTACAGGGCAGAAAGATTAAAATACTGAATCTTGCCGGCTTGAAAAAAATTGCCAGCTTCTGACTATAACCGAAACTTCTTTGACCTATGTTTTATGATTTGACAGTTCTTGACTCTGTACAATTAAATTTTAGTCCTGCAGGCCTAAATATCATGAATATTACTTTGGCTTTTATCATGTTCGGGATTGCTCTGGATTTGAAATTTGACCAATTTAAAACAGTAATTAAGAATCCGAAATCCCTTTTTGTGGGTATCGGCTCTCAATTTTTATTGTTGCCTGCCCTCACCTTTTTGCTGGTTTGGCTCATCCAACCTTCTCCTGCTGTTGCCTTTGGAATGATACTGGTTTCTGCTTGTCCGGGAGGTAATATCAGCAACTTTATGTCGCATAACGCAAAGGCTAATACAGCTCTTTCTATATCCCTTACAGCCATAGCAACAACAGCTGCTCTATTTATGACTCCCCTTAATTTTAAAATTTGGGGCAACCTCTATATCCAGTCTTCACCCCTGCTCGTACCTCTTGATATAGATACCTGGCAAATGTTTAAAACCATATTTATTTTGCTTGGGATTCCACTGATACTAGGAATTCTGTTCTCCAAATACTTCCCAAAGGCTTCGGCTAAAATCGTGAAGCCATTCAGAATCTTTTCTTTCGTCGCCTTTTTAGGATTTGTTGCGGCTGCTTTCTCCAGCAATTTTGACCACTTTTTGAACTATATTCCCCCTATATTTTTAATTGTTCTGCTTCATAATACTCTTGCTCTGCTAACTGGATTTTCTATTGCCAGCATTTTTAAAAGACCTAAGGCCGATCGTAGGGCTATTACAATTGAAACGGGTATCCAAAATTCAGGATTAGGATTAATTCTAATTTTCAATCCCAAGATTTTTCCCCCTGAACTTGAGCTTGGAGGCATGGCATTTATTGCTGCCTGGTGGGGTATCTGGCATATTTTATCAGGATTGATAATTTCTACGATATGGGCTAGAAAAAAGCTTCCTGAAACAGAACTGGCCGAAAACTAATTAGTCCTTATGAACCAAGCATGACAAAAGGAAATTATTATATCACACGCGAGGATGATTATTTTTGTTATGTGAGCTACATCCGACAAATACAATTAAATATAAACGGATGAAACCAGTTGAAAATTATTCTATCGGTATCAATGCTGCACGCGTATGGGTTCGGTTTTCTTCTGTAAATATTTTTTACCGGAGCTGGAAGATGCGCGGACTTGAAAATATTGATCCCGACAGACCCAAAATATTTGTAGCAAACCATCAGAACGCACTGATGGATGCATTGAATATTGGATTTCTACTTAAAGCACAACCTATATTTTTGGCCAGAGCTGATATTTTTAGTAAAAAACCCATTGCTCGTATTCTTAATTGGATGAAAATGATTCCAATCTATAGGATTAGAGACGGATTTGATTCACTTCAAAAAAATGATGAGGTTTTTGAACAATGCGCAAGGGTTCTGGGAAAAGGAATGAATCTGGTTATTTTTCCTGAGGGAAATCATGGAGATCAGCGTCGACTGCGCGCTTTTAAAAAAGGTATGGCCAGAGTGGCTTTTGGTTCAGAAAAAGCCCGTGATTACAAACTTAATCTTGATATTATTCCAGTTGGAATTGACTACTCGCACTACGAAAATTTTAGAGCCAGAGTTACTTTAAGTGTGGGGAATCCTGTTCCAGTTAATCAGTTCTCAGGGTTATTCAAGGAGAATGCGCAAAAAGGGCTAAAAGCCTTAAATGAAGAGGTACGTAAACACATTATACCAAATATGATAGATATTCCGTGGACGAATATATATGATGGTGTTATGGGTATTCGCACACTCTATGGCGCACGTTATGCTGAAAAGAATTCAATGCCGTATAAAAGCTCTTTTAATCGTTTTGATGCTGATAAATCACTTATAGATAGCATTGCCACAGTTCTTGAAAAGACACCCGAAAAGACAGAAGCAATCTGTAAAAAGACAGCTACCTATTTTAAAATTTTAAAACGCATAAAACTCAGAGATCATATTCCGGCTAATGCTCCTTATGGAACCTTCAGATTATTCAGAAACCTGTTGTTTTTAACTCTTGGCTTTCCTTTCTTTTTATTTGGATTGTTAAATAATTTTCTGATTTTTCTAATACCCGATAAGCTCTCAAGATCATTAATAAAAGATCCGCAATTCAGAAGTTCAATAGCATATGTGCTGGCGTTTGTTGTGCTGATGCCGATTTTTTACACCTTGCAAACATTGATTATTCATTGGGTTTTTGATCTCTGGTGGGCTCCATGGGTTTACTTGCTGAGTTTAATTCCTTTCGGCCTTTTTGCAATTTATTACTCTTTCTGGTTCAAAAAAGCCCGGGCTAAAGTTGGATATAGCCTCAAGTTCAGAAAGAAAGATGCCAGTCTGATGAAACTCCTTGATCTCAGAAGCAATTTGATTGAAGAATTAGATCAGCTTATTGTTTGATTAACTTCTTAATACTTACCTGATTATAGGATTGTATTCTCAAGTAATACAGGCCGGCTATCAAGTCCGCTACATCCAAAAAGCTTTGATGGCTACCTGCAATTTTTTCTCCCTGATCAAGGCTCCTGACCAGTTTTCCTGATGAATCTATAAGACTGATTAATACTGGTCCTGCAGATGACAGATGGTATTCAATATTTACCTGTATGCTTACAGGATTAGGATAACAATCAAGTCCAATACTGCTTGCCCATAATACACCCTCTTGTTCTCCTGTACCCATTTTTCCAAAATGTTCAATTTTGAAATCCCATATTCCCCGGCCATAAGTGCCAAAACGAGCAGTTCTCATGGATGGAATATAATCTACTGACCAATAGGTCTGTTCAGGAGCTCCGGCTCCTGTCAGATCATACCATCGGTCTTCGCTTACGATATATACAAAAGGACCAACTTCAGTTGCTGCAAACAGTAAAGTACCCATTTCATTTATTGCCATTTCAAAAACCAGAGTTCTCGGTATACCTTTTCCGATCCCTTTGAAAATTCTGCCTCCATCTTTACTTACCCACACCGGATAGCCTGAATAACCAGAACCTCCAATATAGATAGTGTTAATATTGCGAGGATCAGGAATAATTGAGTTTCCAAAGAAATAATGAGATCCTGGTCCGTAAGTACGGGATTGTGTCCAATTCACACTTCGATCAGTTGAGTAGTAGAGCTTTCCTCTGGAATTCAAAACATAACGGTAATCCTTATTGATTGGTGAATAAGACATTGCTGAAATCCAGGCGCCTGTTCCTCCGCTAAAATCAAAAGGTAATTCACTAACTGAAATAGAAGAATTCTTATACTCAAGAATCCAAAGATGATTACCCGTTGTTGATGTACCGCCTGCCAAAAATACCTTTTCAGGATAATATGGATCTTCCATTAGTGGAGGGAGCCAAAAATGTTCATCATTAGTAAAATCTCTTCTATAGTTTGCATTGCTTCCGGCAGCATCCGGATAATACATTGTAAAACCCGGGTAAACAGTCCACAAACTCCTACCCCCATCACCTGACACAATGTGAGCATAATCTCCTGAAATAGTTTGCTCAAATGTAGCAGCCCCATCAGTTATTTGAGTACTACGCTGAAAACCCTGATCCTGGGATCCGGCATAAATTACCTGATTTTTTGACCGGTGGGTATAAGTTGAATAATACTGAGCAGTTCTTAGTCCTGTTAGCGAAATATTTTTCACCGATTGTAATTTATCGCTTGAAATATAACTTCCACCGTCTGTACTTACCATAACAATCTCAGAACCATCTGGCTTTCTGAAGAACTCAATCTCTGGAATGTCAGCATGCAGGTTGTTTACTATATCTCCATAATACTCACCCCAACCATTTATCAATACCCAGGTAGCACCGCCGTCAAAACTACGGTAGCTATTAACCCCTCCAAAACCCATAACACCAGGATCCAGGCTTGACATTCCAAAACTGTTGGCCATAAAAGGACCTTCATTAACACTTCCTTTAACTATCCATGTTTGTCCTCCATCCGCAGATGTAACAAAACGGGTAGAATTTTCTAAACGATACATGACGGCCAGGTTGACTATTCCATCCTTAACCATTCCATTCATTTGACATCGCACAATTTCTGAAGGAGAGAAATTAATACCAAGCTCAGATATAAACTCCAGCTTTCCTTCAGAATTCAAACTGTATAGCTCATTCCTGTCTAGATAGAAAACAGGACTCTCATCATATCTTGAAATCCAAATATCACTTACTTTTGAGCTTTCATGAGTATCAAGCAATTCAAAAGACTCACCTTTATCTGTGGATTTATACAGGTAACTGGTTCTGTTTGACCGCAAGAAATGCAAATAGATATTCTTAGTAAGATCAGAGACAGCTCGTGTAAGGCGATCATTCTTCATATTATCCAGGCCATCAGAAATATTCCAATCAACACCAATATTATCAGAATACATAAACAAGGAGTCGTAATTAGCCTGCATTATCCGGCTTGAACTACCTTCCAACTTCATAATTCTTAAAAAGTGAACGCCTTTCACATGGTAATTATCAGTAAGACTAACCCAGTTTTCACCATTAATATCACCTCTCCATATTTGTCCTCCGTCAGATGCTCCATAAATATGATTGTTTTCAAAATCAATATCAATATTATGCATCCGTCCGGCAATATTATCGGCACCCTTTTCTATCCATTGACCGCTTAATAATCCATCAGCAAAAAGCTCTGTATTTGTTGTTTTGAGTCTTCTCAATTCAGCTCTTTTTTCTCTCAATACTGCCCTGCTTTCATTATCCATTTGTCGCCAATTGACTCCCGGTGCAGTCATATGCATTTGCTCATACCATTCATTTTTAGCCTTTTTAAATTCTTCATCACTCTTCTCTCCTATGATCTCGGTTGGCTTAGGTATGGTATTCTTTGTTTTATGATTATTAATAATAACCAGCATAACAAGAAAAACCAGGCTGAAAGAAAAAATAGCTTTTTTCATCCGTTTATATTTAATTCTATTTGTCGTATGTAGCTCACATAACAAAAATAATCATCCTCGTGTATGATAAAATAATTTCCTTTTGTCATGCTCGGTTCATAATCAACAAATTGGGTACGTCAGCAAAGTTAAAACAAAAGAGACTGATTTGTATTGGGAATTTTACCTAAATGACTAAAAGCCCTCTCTGTGGCTTCTCTTCCGCGTGTGGTTCTTTTTAGATATCCCTCCTGAATCAGAAAAGGTTCATAAACCTCTTCTATGGTACCTGGCTCTTCACCAACAGAAACAGCAATAGTGGATAATCCTACTGGTCCGCCATTGAATTTTTCAACCAGAGTGAAAAGTATGCGATTATCCATATCATCCAGTCCGTGTGCATCAATATTAAGGGCCTCAAGACCATATTTTGTAATATCCAGATCAATGATTCCACTACCTTTTACCTGGGCAAAATCTCTTACTCTTCTTAACAGAGAATTTGCAATTCTTGGAGTTCCACGACTTCTGGAAGCAATTTCCACAGACGCATTTTCATGAATTTCAATTTTCAGAATACTAGCTGATCGCTCAATAATACTTGTTAGTATCTTTTTATCATAATACTCTAAATGACAAGTAATTCCGAACCTGGCCCGTAAAGGTGATGTTAGTAATCCTGATCTTGTGGTGGCTCCTACCAGGGTGAAAGAATTAAGGTCAATCTGAACTGATCGTGCTCCCGGACCTTTATCAATCATTATATCAATTCTATAATCCTCCATGGCACTATAGAGGTATTCTTCAATAATCGGACTGAGTCGGTGAATTTCATCAATAAAAAAAACATCTCCTTCTTCAAGGCTGGTCAATAAGCCCGCAAGATCTCCGGGTTTATCAAGCACCGGACCACTGGTAATTTTCAGCCCTACATGCAATTCATTAGCAATAATATGAGATAGAGTGGTTTTTCCTAATCCGGGAGGGCCATGAAACAGAACATGATCCAAGGCTTCATTTCGCATAATTGCCGCCTCTACAAAAACCTTCAGGTTTTCCATAATTTTATCTTGTCCGGCAAAATCATCAAACCTGACAGGACGCAACTTGGCTTCAAAGTCATTTTCATCTGCGGATAAATTATCCCCTCTGAAATCAAACTTTTCAGTCATACTATTATTGAATTATTCCGAGATCTTTGAACGCTTTTGTAAGCTTTTCCATATTTAATGGTTTGGCAATATACTCATCCATACCACTGGATAAACAACGTTCTCTGTCGGCATTAAAGGTATTGGCTGTTAGTGCAATAATCGGAATTCGCATTTTTTTCTTCTGTTCAAAAATGCGAATCTGTCTTGTAGCCTCCAGTCCATCCATAACCGGCATCATAATATCCATGATAATCAAATCATAATTCTTATAATTTGCCTGATATTTTTCAACAGCTTCAAGTCCATTATTAGCCAGGTCTATTTTGAAACCAAATCTTTTCAAACTTGACTCCATTAAACGCTGATTCAATTTATTATCTTCTACTAATAAGATGGATATATTCTCCATGATTAGGTTCTAAATTGGACTATCTATCTTGGTAAATTTACTGAATATATAAACACGTACCAGATAAGATTGTTTTTTTATTCAAAGATTTTGACTAACGGATTTCTTCCAAGTTGATTTTAACTCCATTAATTTTTGTAATTCTGTCATTTGAATATGTTGTAGTCATAGTGATATTACCTGCTTCATCATATTTTCTCCAGGTCTTATCTTTTCTACCCATTTCAAAAAATTGTTCTTCTCTAATTTTACCATCTTCGTAAAAATATCTATGTTTTCCATTGGCATATCCCTGTATATATATCCCAGAAAACTTTTTAATGCTATTCAAGTAATAAAACCCCCAAGTACCATCCTTTTCTCCAGCTTTATAAGCTCCTCTTTCAGTATGATCACCCACGTGATAATACCATTCGCCTTCTTTCAATCCTTCTATATATTCTCCTTTGGCTATAATTTCTCCATCATTTCCATACTCAACAGAAGCCCCATCTTCAAGATTGCGATAATAATTCTCCTCTCTTCTTAACGATCCATTATTAAAAAACCATGTCCATAATCCATCTTCCATCCCAGATCTGAAAGAACCGGTTTGTTCAAGTTGACCATTTGGAAAATAATATTTCCATACACCGTGCCTTATATTATCATTAAAATTCCCTTCTGATTTCAATTGTCCTGAAGTATAGTAAAACTGCCAAAATTCATCCTTTAATCCTTTCTCATCTGTAATACCATCTGAAATTATTTGTCCTGAAGTATTGTATTCCGTTGTATTGATAACAGATCTGTTTTCATTATATTTTCTATGAATACCAACTGGAGTATTATTAATAAACCCTCCGCTTGCAATTATTTGTCCAGTATCATCAAATTCATTTCTAATATCTATTTTAATCTCATCAGGATCAATTCGTTCTATTTCCTTACCATTCTCATAAAATTTCGAAACTAATAATTGTCCTCTGCGCGAATATTCACGATAATAACCTTGAAGAACACCATTATTGAAATTTTCCTCAAGCATAATATTATCATTATCATATAGTTTTTTCCACAAACCATGTTTCAGATTCTGTTCATTATATTGATTAATGAATTCACGATCAATCAGAAAATCATTATGATATTTATATAGTATCTTAATCAGACTATCTGAATCAAACCATCTGCTTAAGCCATGTTTTTTACCTTCTTTGTAGCGTACTAGTTTCTCAATTTGTCCTTGATTATCGTAATACAATCCTTGTCCCTCTTTTTTATCATCCAGATATAATTCTTTTGATAATTTCATTCTCATGAGTGAATCATTCTTCCAAACTCCCTGGTATCTAATCCAAAAACCGCTTTTCTTTCCTCTCAGGTAATTGATTTCTTCAGAAAGATGCCCCATTTCATCGTAAAATTTCCATATACTATCCAACAAAAAATTGCTCCTTTTTCCAATAGATTTAATCTGTCCGGCAGGATAGTAGCTAATCCAAATTCCATCTGGTTTTCCATTCCGCATCATACCTTCACTTGATACCCTTCCATTTCCATAATAAAATTTTACAGGCTTCATTTCTTCCTTATTCTGAGCCAGAATTATTAGTTGTCCGCTCAATAAAAATAAAATTAAACAAGCTATACTTTTCATGATGCTAATTGCATTCGGATTCTAAAGGTAAAACTTCTTTCGAAATCATACTCAAGAAAAATTCAGCTGCTATGTATTATTATTATCATTATTCTTTTTATAAAAAGTATATGATGATAATGATATCCTGTTGAAACTGTTGACAAAAATATTGATATTCAGTTTAGAAGATTTTGTACAAAATTTTAATTGTGATATTAACATCATAGAATAGATTTTTTACTTTGATTATGAACGAAAAGGATGTATTTTGAGATTCTATTAACAGCTTGTTGATTGTTGAAATGTGGATAAATTATTGTTTTTTTACCTTCTGGATCTGGTTGAAAACAGGGTTGGAATTTTCATGTTCAAAACAATAAATATTGCTTGTAAATTTGAAACAAAATTATAATGAAAGAGAGAAATGAAAAATACAATAGAAATATTTTGTGACTTTTGAAAGCTAATTCAAATACTGTGTTAATAAATATTATATTGATGTAATTGATTAAAAAACAATAGATTATATTGATTTATACTATATTTGTAGATATGATACTAAGGTAAAATGAATAGCTTTGTACTGATTATAAAAGGTTTAGATTGAGTGTTGAAAAATGCAAGCAAATTGTCAATAAAATGAAAAGTGTAAAATTGGGATTGGCATCTGATCATGCTGGTTATAGTCTTAAAAATTGGCTGATTGAAAAATTGATTGAAACTGGGTATGAAGTTAAGGATTTTGGTTGCAATTCAGATGATAGTTGTGATTATCCTGACTATGCGCATCCCTTGGCGGAAGCTATTGAAAACGGGGAAGTTGATAAAGGATTTTCCTTATGTGGATCTGGTAATGGGATAAATATGGTGGTAAATAAGCATGCTCGTGTCAGGTCGGCCTTATGTTGGAATAATGAGATTACAGTTTTGGCCAGATCACATAATGATGCAAATATTTGTGCGATTCCTGCTCGTTTTGTAGAAAAAGAGCAGGCATGGAAAATGATTAAGGTTTTTTTAGAAACTGAATTTGATGGAGGACGACATCTGAGACGAATAAATAAAATCCCTATTAGTTGAGAGTTGTATGAATTCAAGGGAAAAAAAATTTAAGATTGATTCTAAGGCAGTAAGTTTTGATCTACAAAAGAGAAAAACGATAAACCACAATATTGGAAAGTATCTCACAGCCGTTGATATAGGTAAGCATTACTTTTCAGATCTTGATAAAGCAAGAGATACGGCAGCTGCTATTAAAGATTATGTGATTAATAATCTCGATCAGTTATTACTAAATTTTGAGAAAAATGCCCGGAAAAACAACATGGATGTGTTGTGGGCAAAGGATGCAGATGAGGTCATAAAACAAGTATTGGCAATAGCTAATAGACATGATGCAAAACTTGTTGTGAAGACAAAATCGATGGTTAGTGAGGAGATCGAACTCAATGAGGCTCTTGAAAAGAATAAAATTAGAAGTTTAGAAACTGATCTTGGTGAATTTATTGTGCAAACAGCTGGCGAAAAACCCTTTCACATTCTTACGCCGGCAATGCATAAATCTAAAGAAGATGTTGCTGAATTGTTTCATGATAAATTCGGCACAAAAGAAAATGCTAGTCCTGAAGAGATTACCCGTTATGTAAGAAAGTATCTAAGAGAGCAGTTTGTTAGTGCAGATATGGGTATTACAGGAGCAAATTTTTTACTTGCTGATAGTGGTAGTATCGCTTTAACAGAGAATGAAGGGAACGGTTTATTGACTATGTCATGGCCTAAAACTATGGTTGTTATAGCGGGATTTGAGAAAATATTACCTTCTGTATCTGACCTTGATCTATTTTGGCCACTTGTATCAGTAATGGGTACAGGACAAAATATGACAGCCTATAATTCCATTATTTCAGGACCGAAATCGGAGGATGAATCAGATGGACCTGAACAGGTTTATGTGATCCTTTTTGATGGAGGGAGGAGTCGGCTTTTTGATGAAGAGGATCATAATGTAGCTTTGAAATGTATTCGTTGTGGAGCATGTTTGAATTATTGTCCGATCTATCTGAATATTGGGGGTTATACTTATGATACCATATATACCGGTCCGATTGGTTCTGTAATTTCTATGTATCTAGACGATAGCCAGGATGCAGGCCACTTAAATTTTGCAAGTAGTCTTTGTGGTAAATGCACAGAGGTTTGTCCGGTTAATATCCCTTTACATAAATTGCTTTTATTAAACAGGAAGAAACTGGTAGAAGAAGGAAATACAGGGTTTGTTGAAAAAACTGGTATGAAATACTATCAGAAATATATGCTTAAAAGAAGTAAGCTTGAGCGTATTGGGTCGGGGTGGAAAAATTGGGGTATGAAGAATTTTGGAAAAAAAGCATGGGGACCTCGCAGGAGTCCTTTGGAATTTCCTAATGAATCATTTGCAAAGCGATGGATGAAAAAGGATAAGGGAAAATCTAACTCCTAACGCTTTAAAAAGCGTTTACCAACTACATGATAAAAGGAAATACCTAATAAAGCCCCAAACAGATCAGAAGCTAAATCTATCCAATCAGCTGATCGTTGAACAAAAACATAATCTTGTGCTAATTCTATTGATCCTCCGTATAAGGTAATTATAAGAAGAGTGAAAATAAGAGCATATCTTCTGATGACTGTTTTTTTTGATAAAGAAAATTCGGCCATAAGGAAAAAAGACAATGGAAAATACAAGCCCATGTGAACAAGTTTATCAAAGTGTGGTATTTTTGATAAACCGGTACTTGGTAAACTTGAGCCAGGTAATCCGCTCAAAATCAATATAATTACGGCCCATATCAAAGAGATAAATAAGAGATTGCGTAGCATTATTTAGGATTCTTGAATTATGCATTCAAATATATAAATTGTAGAACAATCATGGCAGGAATTTATTTACATATTCCCTTTTGTGTTCAACGATGTCACTATTGCGATTTCTTCTCAACTACAAGTTTAGAATTGAGAAATAAATTTGTAAATGCCTGTTTGAATGAAATTGAATTAAGGGCAGATTTTCTTGAAGGAAAAGAGTCTGATACCATTTATCTGGGAGGAGGAACACCCTCTCTTATGGATGCTGCTTCTTTAGAGTTAATATTAAACAACATATTTAAACACCTGAATATTTCTTCAAAAACTGAAATTACTATTGAAGCCAACCCTGATGATCTTAGTATTGATGTGCTGAGTAATTTGAAATCTGTGGGTTTTAACAGAATCAGTCTTGGTGTCCAGTCTTTCAGGAATGAAGATCTGATGTTTATGAATCGGCGCCATAATGCTGAACAGGCGATTAATAGTCTTCATATCTTAGAGAAATCGGGTTTTGATAATATGAGTATTGACTTGATTTATGGAATACCCGGATTATCGGAAAATGATTGGAAGAATAACCTTCTGCAACTTAAGGATTTGCCGGCAAATCACTTATCAGCCTATCACCTGACTATTGAGTCGGGAACAATCTTTGGTAAATGGCTTAAAACAGGGAAAATTGAAGAGATGAAGGAAGGAAAGAGCCTGACTCAATATCAAATTCTTAGGGAGCTTTCTGGTGAGTTGGGATTTGAGCATTATGAGGTTTCCAATTTTGCTAAAAATGAGCAATACAGTAAGCATAATATTAAGTACTGGAAAGGAGAATGGTATCTTGGAATTGGTCCTTCTGCTCATTCATTCAATGGAAAAAGCAGGCATTGGAACCCTTCTGATTTAGGAAAATATATCGATGGATACATGGCTGCCAGTTTTATTACAAAGCAGGAGGATATTTCTGATATTGACAGGAGAAATGAGTTGATAATGACAAGATTGAGAACAAAGTGGGGAATTGAAAAGGAAGATTGGGAAATGTTGGTTAACAGACAGAATTGGAGTCAATTTATTAAGCAATGCCAAAAATACCTGACTTCAAAAGATATGATTTATGAGAATGAAAAACTTATTATAAGTGCCGATTCATGGTTCAGGTCTGATGGAATTATTGCTGATATATTTAGCATTGATCAGCTATAATTGCATTCTGTATAATCTTTGAAATCTGGGATACTTTTTCTCCTGATAAAGAAAATAGAGAAAGCCATCATGAATGAGAATTTTATTGATGTATGGCAAATCGGGGATTTTTATTTCCTGATCCATCAAATCACCTTTATGGATGTTAATTTCACGTAAGGTGCTTATGCCTTTATTCATAAACTGGGTATATACCTTATTCTGAGCTACATCGTTATATATTTTTTTCTGCCATCCGGGGTAGGTGTAAAAATTCATTAGAGTAGGGGCTTTAACAGGATAACCTTCCGGACCAACTGTTTCAATCAGGCCGTTATTGAAATTGAAAACATAGATAGTATCATTTACAATTTCCAGAGGACAAAATATTGGGGCATAGTAGGCCATTTTAATGAACCTTTCATCAGCATTAAAAAGGTCAAAACTGGTGGTGCTTTTACCTGAAGGACTAATACGAATGCGACTCATCCATCCATCTACTTTACGGAAAACTTCTGCAGTTGATTGTGCCCAGATGCGGTTAATTGTGCTGTCAGCAGGTTGGTAGAAATAGTATAAGAGAGCCTGGTCTTCGAAAGCAAACTGACGCAGAATGACTTTATCCTGATAGACCTTTAAAAATTCAGGAAATACTTTCAGAAACTGCTTTTTTGCAATTGGATGAATGAGTTGAATGCTATCGTCATCAAAGAATAGCTGATAAGCTGAATCACTTGCCAAGAGGTGCAGGTTATTGAAAGGATCACGATAGAGATTAACTCCCGATTTGACTTCTTGCGTTAATATGGAATTACCAGCCCTGTCCATCAGCATCAATAAAACATCTTTACTTCTCTTTCCCGGATGTCCAAGCAGGATAACATGATCATCATAAAAATCGTAATCGACAATATAGATATCCAGTTGCTTAGTAATACTGACAGGTTTTCTTTTGGCAGTAATCTCTACCTCAGGAATTTCATGAATTGAACGGTTTAGCGGAATATCCAGACTACCTTTTGGTTTTGTCTCAATATTGAGAAAGCGCCGGGTATAACCCACGCTTGAGAAAACCAGCAAGGCCGGGAGTTGGTCTATTTCGATTTCATAATAACCAGAATCATTAGAAGTTGTACCTTTTACCGTTTCATTAATATATATATTAACCTTGGCTAGCGCTTGTCCTGTTTTCTGATCACTTATATGGCCCTTAATTAAAAAGCTGTTTTGAGCCTGAAGGCCCAAGGGTGCTATACAGAGAGCAATGATTACAAGTTTCAGATTCATGATCAAAAGTAAGAATTTGGGCAAGCTTTTTAATGCTCATATAAATAGTTAAATTCAGCAAATACAAATGAAGTAAGGAATATGTCTTTTTTTAATGCATAAATTAAGCACAGAAAGAGGTTCAAAATACGGAATTCGTTTGGGGTGGATTTCCATTATTGGAAATGTTATTCTGTTCGTACTTAAGTATATAGCCGGTATTTTGAGTGGGTCAGTTGCATTGATTGCTGATGCCTGGCACACTTTGACTGACTCACTAAGTTCGATAATTCTGATTATAGGAATACGGGTGGCAAGAAAACCACCGGATGAAGAACACCCATTTGGTCACGGCAGGGCTGAATGGATCAGCTCCCTTCTTATTGGCGTTTTTATGTTGGCTGTAGGCCTGAGTTTTATGCAGGAATCTATAGGGAGACTTAAAAATCATCAGGACTTTGAGTACGGTTTGATGGCATGGATTGCTACCATCGTATCTATTCTGGTGAAAGAAGGTATGGCTCAACTATCATTCAGAGGAGCAAGAGTTAGCGGATTACTTTCGTTAAAAGCGGATGGATGGCATCATAGAACTGATTCATTATCATCAGTCCTGATTTTGTTGGGATTGATTTTTGCCGATAAATTCTGGTGGATTGATGGAGTACTTGGAATTGCAGTTTCACTTTTTATTTTTGCTGCTGCTTATGGAATCCTAAAAGAAAATATCAGCCATATGATTGGGCGAAGACCCGATAAAGAAACAATTGATAAGATTTACAAGATAGTAAGGGATAATTGTAAGAAGGAAGTGAATATTCATGATATACGAATACATTATTACGGTCAGTATATTGAGATGACGGCACATATAAAGCTACCCGGACATCTTAGCCTGGATTCAGCTCATGCCATCGCAAATCAGATCGAAGAAATGATTCTCAAGGATATGAATATCCACGCAACCATTCATACAGAACCACAAGAGGGATGAATCAGATTAAGCAATTAGCAGGACAAACAGCAGTTTATGGGATGGGAACAATTGTTCCCAGACTGATAAACTTTGCCCTTCTGACTCCTTTTTATGTACGGACATTTTCAACGGAATCCTATGGTTCTTTAACTGAGTTATATGCTTATGTCGTCATTCTGAATGTGATTATAAGTTTTGGCATGGAAACTGGATTTTTCAGATTTAGTCAAGACAAATCCACTTTCCGATCAGTGTATACAACTGCCCTATTAGTGGTTACCGTTTTATCAATTTTTCTGGTTGGCTTGGTAAATATCTTTCTCGATCCTTTGGCTAACGCAATCCATTATGAGGATAGTAAAGAATTTCTCACATGGTTTAGTATGATTATTGCTTTGGATTGTATTTCTGCCATACCTTTTGCAAAACTCAGAAGAGAGAATAAGGCCAGGAAATTCGCCATACTGAAATTGATCAATGTCTTTATTACCGTTGGGATTGTCTTTTTTGCCTTAAGTATATGGCCGGAATTGGTTGAGCAGAATCCTGATTCGTGGTTTAACTCTCTATACAATCCAGATCTGGGTGTGGGATATGTTTTTCTCACGAATCTGATTGCCAGTTCAGTGATATTTATTCTATTGATTCCGGAATACAGGTTTTTAGGAGGACCATTGAATCGGAAGATTTTGGTCAATCTATTAAAATATTCTGTCCCACTTGTTATTGTAGGTATTGCAGGTAGTATCAATGAGGTTGCCGATAAAATATTGTTGAAATTTTGGTTTACCGGAGAGAATGCTATGGAGCAGGTAGGGAAATATGGAGCAAACTTCAGATTGGCTGTTCTTATGACTCTTTTTGTGCAGATGTTCAAGTATGCTTTTGAACCCTTCTTGTTTGCTCAAAAAAAGGGGAATGATTCACATGCTATTCATGTCCAGATTATGGATGTATTCGTGGCCATCGGTGTGGTTATTTTTCTCATGGTGAGCTTTTATCTGGAACCGCTGCATCGTTTGTTTTTAGGACACCAGGGAAAGGGCTGGGAAGAGGGGATCAGGGTTGTTCCAATTGTTTTGATGGCAAACCTGTTTCTTGGTATATATTTTACATTATCAGTATGGTATAAAATATCTGACTTAACACGCTACGCTGCTGTAATGGCTCTTGGTGGATCAGTTATTACGATTGTTTTGAATGCTATCCTGATTCCAAAATATAGTTATATGGGTTCGGCCTGGGCTCATCTCAGCTGCTATACAGCTATGATGGTAGTCTCATATCTGTGGGGAAGAAAGTATATGCCGATTCCGTATCACGTGAAAAGGGTGCTGTTATATATTGGTTTAGCACTGGGTCTGTATTTTCTAAATGCACAAATGACCATC
>JAYEFL010000025.1:0-5574 GCA_034658635.1 Bacteroidota bacterium
ATCAATATATCCAAGCTTGTTTTTTGAGCGAGCGCTTTTAATTTTAGTCATGACAGATCTCCTTATGTTTGAGTTTTTTAAATTATCCGTGTCCTCTTTGATAGCGTGCGTGACTGTTAAACAGCACTCGCGTTTACTGGTGTCATAAACGGTTACCTGTTATTCTCGTGGCCATTTTTCTTAAATAGCTGATGAGATTGCCACTTGGAAGACATATACGATAAATTACGGAAAATTGAAGCTCTGCTTCAAAGAACATCTTCGGAAGGCGAACGCCATGCTGCAGAGCGAGCTAGGGACCGACTTCAAGAACGTATTAGCGATGAACCTCTTGAATATACTGTCAGGAGTAGATCTTCATGGCAAAAGAAGTTGTTCGTTGCTGTCTGCAATAAGTATGGATACAAGACTTATCGATATCATCGCCAAAAACATACAACGACCATGGTCAGGATTAGCAAATCGACTATGGAAACTATCATCTGGCCAGAGCATGAGCAATATAGCGCTCTGCTAAACAAAATGGTTACTGAAATTACAGACGATCTTATCGATAAGATTCACCATGGAGATCATGAGGAGGCTGTCATTGTGGGTGAGCTAACAGCCTCACCTTGAGGTGCCTCAAGTACTTTAAACCGTTCATGATAATTCCAAGGGAACCACTGTCTTGGGTTATTAGAGACGTCTTCAGGGTAGGTCTGTACAGCAACAAGATAATTGTATGGATTAACCTCGTTTAACTGACAGGTCTCAATCGCGCTAAGTATGACGTCACCGATCTTGGATCCGTTCTCCGTCTTGAAGAAATATCCATTTTTCCTGTTAAGAACAGATTGCTTGATCATTCGTTCGCAAGCGTTATTGTCTAATGGAACACCGGGTTCCCGTAAGAATAGAGTGAACTCGCTCCAATGATTATTGAGGTAGGCAACTGCCTTCCCAAGGCTGCTATTTGGCTCTACCTCCTTTTTTTCTAAAAGTTCGTTACAACGAATCTTTATCTTATCCATGATAAGCTTTGATTTTTCCTGATGCCACTTGAGTCTCGCATCGTTGTCCAGATTTAGCTTTTTAGCTTCTTGCTCGTTAAAGAAAATTTCATTAAACCATGTGATTATCTGTAAAACAATAGCGGGCCAACACACTGCTGTTTCATAGAACTTACGTCTGAGGTGTGCAAGACAGTTCCCCTCTTTTGTTTCATGATTTACTGGATTATTTTGTGGCAAAGCATCGCACATTTGAATCGGTGGCGGTTTTTCTTCGGGTCGTTCATCGAGCACGTCGTTAAGATTTTCTCCAGCATGCTGACGACCGGTAAAGTAGAGTGCGATTTTTATTTCTAGTTCGAGTACTGACAGAATGGCAGAGGTAAATATCCCTGTTCGCTCATTTTTATTTTTCGCAGCATTCTCTTTATTTTCTTTCATAAGGCTTAGAACACGGGCTTTGGTATCATCGTTATGGATACATTCTCCCGATGCTGCCTCTGCAATTAGAGCTTCATGTACAGGCTCTAAGGACTCTGATATGTCTCTGGTCATTTCCCATAGCTGAGTATCAGAGATGGGAGTTTCTAACATTTCCTGTAGTTTTTCTTGTCTGTAAAAAGGGAAGCCACCTCGATACTTCAATATTGCTACGATTGCCTTAGCCGTTTTGTCGTATTTTGGAGCTGTAGCGACGTCCTTATGCAGACAAGCTGTAAATGTTTTTCCGCATGTGTTGCATCGGAATCGCTCTTGCTCATAGATCTCGGCCTGGAGCCATGGTTGTCCTACGATCCTAATAACTTTCCCAGGATTCACTACTCGAAGCTTTCCTTTACCGCATTCTGGACATAACATTCCAGCTTTCAAAGTCTCGTGTCCGATTTTTATAATCTTTGCTGACTTGTAGTCAGAGGCTGAGGTGCGCTTTTGCTTTCTTTTTTTCTTCTTTCCCTCCTTACCTGGTTTATCGTTTTTCTCTGTCGTGGCGCTATTTGTATCCTTATCATCTTTATCTACTTGTTGCCCAGCCAGTTCCAATAGGGCTTTGGCACTTTCTGTCTTGATTCCAAAGACTTTTTGCAATCTAGCAATGGAGAGTTTCTTTTCTTGAAGCTCTCCACACATCCAAGCAAGTAACTTGATTAGATTAATCAAAAGAAGATGGTCTCCTTCTTGAAGAGACTGCGCTGACAGTCTCTCAATCAGCTTATCAAGTTCCTCAGGGGTAAGATTGATTTCATTCGGTGTCATATATAATCTCTTAAATTGAGGACATCATGACACCTAGAAGTTTTAGTTACACTAAATTTTTCTCCACTCTTTAGAAAAGTTTGCATTTACGGGGTTCCCATTCCACAATAGCGTCTGAAGTTCCTTGCAATCTACTTTAATTACATCTTCAGGCTTCTTCGGCCACCAACGAAATCGCCCTGTAGATAGTCTCTTGGAATAAAGCCAAAATCCTTGTCCGTCATATCCCAGCACTCGGAGAGCTGTTGCTGAACGATTCCGAAATATAAATAATGTCCCTGACATAGGATCTTCCATGAGTTGATTCCGACATAACCCGGCCAACCCATCGATACCTTTACGAAAGTCTGCAGGTTTTATAGAAATAAGAATTTTCATCTGAGGAGTTACTTGGAGCACGGTTCACCGCCTTGAATGACTTCCTTAATGAAAGGAAGAACTTCCTGAACATCTCCTGTAAATGCAAGATCTATCTGAACACCACTTATATTTCTTAAGATTAAGTCCCGTCTTTTCTGTAATTTAGCCTATTCTAAATAATATTCACATCCGTTAATGGTCCGTGTGGTACCACCATATTTATTTATTGTTAATTCATATTTTCTCAACACCATCCTCATCGGAATTGTAATTTAGGGTGAGGTTGCGTGCAAGGCCAAGCCCTTCGGGCGCACTGCGTGCGGTCTTGCACGCAACCTCACCCTAAATAAACGCTTCAGATTCAGAGGCATTTCGAAAAAAAATGTATTTTTAGTTTCCTACATTACTCTTTTTCTAAGTTGATAAAACGTCGTCCCGATCCTACCCAACTTTCATGAAACTCCTGTAAAACAGCTGTTACAAGACGTAAACAAGATTCAGTATTTGGAAATATACGAACTACACGAGTTCTTCTTCTGATTTCAGAATGCAACCGTTCAACTACATTCACAGTACGAATTTTCTTCCAGGCAACTTTAGGAAAACTGTAAAAAGTCATACCTTCTTCAATATTCTCTTCAAGCCATTTAGAAAACTCAGGGGCTTTTTTTGAATACTCCTCTGCTACTTCTTGAGCCTTTTCTTGTGCTTTACTCTTAGAAGAACAGCTAAAGATATCCCTTACAGTTTCTGCAATTTCTTCTCGCATGTTTTTTTTAGGCACATAAGCTTGAGCATTTTGCGCCAAATGAAAAGTGCAGCGTTGCCAAGGAACTGATGGATAAACACTTTGCTTAGCAGCTTTTAGCCCTGTGTGGTCATCACTAATAAAAAGTTCCACACCTGAAAGGCCTCTTTTCTGAAGTCCTTCAAGGAAAGTTCTCCAGTGGACCTCAGCCTCTGAAAGACTAACAGAGACTCCTATAATTTCTCTGTGTCCATCATGAGTAACTCCAACTGCTTTTAGGCAAGCTAACCCTTGTACTGATCCTGTATGACGAACTTTTTCATAGTGTGCATCTAAAAAAATAAACTTATATCTACCAAGTGCCCTATTTCGAAACTGATCTAAGTCATCGTCAAGTAATTTTGCTGCTCTTGAGACTGTCGAAGAGCTAATCTCAGTGCCACACAATTCCTCTGTAATAGCTTTTACTTTCCTTGTTGAGACACCCTGTACGTACATCTCTCCTAAAGAAAGTTTTAAGGCTCTTTCAGAACGCATTCCTTTTTCAAAGCTAGATGGATAAAAATCGCCATCTCTTACTTGTGGAACTTTTAAGGAAAGAGGCCCTGTTCGAGTCAGTAATGTTTTATCTTTAAAACCATTGGCATGACAAGTCCGTGATTCACTTCGTTCATAGTGACCTGCACCTATATACTTCTCACGCTCAATCACAGCTACAATGTTTAATAGCTTTTCAAGCATAAGATTAAATTCATCGGGACGCTGCCCACATAATTCTTCTAACATTTCTCTATATCTGGCATTATTGCTTATGTCTAAGTTCATTTAGATTCTCCTTTTTGTTGTTTAGGAAGGAAAATTATTTTGGACTTAGGCTTTTTTTTTGACAATCTCCGAATTCTCAGAGATCCAATTTACAGAAACGATGATACACCACCTAAAAATGACGACACAACTCATCAACCCAACTGGGATGTACTTAGGGAGTTCCTTGAGAAAACAGACTTTATTTATATTGCTGACTGCAAGTTATGTTCATTAGCTAATCTTTCGCATATTCATGCTCATGGAGGGAAATTCATTACCGTGATACCTAGTAGTGTAAGTGAACATAAAACTTTCTTAAAAAATATTATCTCTGGAAAAGAATCTATTGAATGGACAGATACGTATATTGGAGAAAACCAGAGAGATGCTAATGAGCCTAACATATTCAGGGTTAGTGAAGGAGAAAAGTCTCGTGATGGATATCGTATCATATGGGTGCATGGCTCATTTAAGGATAAAACTCAGAAGAGAATGAGAAGTAAACAAATAGGAAAAGCCAAACAGGAACTAAAAAAGATTCAAAACGGATTAAACAAAAGAAACTTAAGATCTCGTTCCGGAATAGAGAAGAAAATTAATCAGGTTACGAAGTCCGTTAAAGAACTTATTACAATCGATTTAACAGAGGAAAATATCCCTGTAGAAAAACATTCAGGAAAAGGACGCCCTTTAAAAAATGCGCTCCCAGTTGAATGTAAGCAAGTTGTAAAATTTACTTTAAATTGGACATTGGATAACAACGAGCTTGAGAAAATTGAGAGAGCTGATGGATTATATCCACTAATAACCAATACAGATCTTGAGCCCATTGAAGTCCTCAAAAATTACAAAAACCAAGCTTACTTAGAGAAGAGATTTTACAATGCAAAATCAATACTTGAAGTAGCTCCAGTATTCTTGAAAAGTCCTAAAAGAATCGAGGCTATAATATTTTTATACTTTATAGCATTGATGATTATAGGGTTGGTTGAGCGACACTTACGCGCTACAATGAAGCGTCAAGAAATTAAAGCACTCCCAATTCGTCCAAGTAAAATGAAGACAAAAAACCCCACCTGGAAATCTCTGAGCTGGTTTTTCAGGAATATTCAGCTATTCATTATGCGTGATGGAGATCTTGTAAAAGATAGTATAGTAAAAGGGGTGACACCGCTCCATAGACAAATTATTGGCTTACTAGGGGTTCCAGAGACCCTTTATGATGGGATTAAGGATGGTTGGTGGAATTTTGCAACAGATTCTCAAACCATATAACGATTGAAAAAAGGAAAGAGGAATCAGCTGCAGTTAAAAAAAGATTGTACATAAGAAAAATTTAAACTTCTCGCAGAAGGTGCTTTTATGATGAAGTTATATTAAACTTAATTTGAAATATCACCACTTTCACTAAAT